>NZ_CDRJTB010000025.1:0-80148 GCF_976954365.1 Paenibacillus sp. Marseille-Q9583 | reverse complement strand
TGTCGGTGTCGGTGTCGGTGTCGGTGTCGGTGTCGGTGTCGGTGTCGGTGTCGGTGTCGGTGTAGCTGTCGGTGTCGGTGTAGCTGTCGGTGTCGGCGTTACCGTTGGTGTCGGCGTTACCGTTGGTGTCGGCGTCACTGTAGGTGTTGGTGTTTCGGTTGGTGTAGAGGTTGGTGTCGGACCTCCATTACCAGAACTGCTCGAGGCTGAAGTTGCTACTGGCAGTGTCGTTTTACCGGTGTTTCCTTTTTTCACTGGCGAGCCGCCAATCGTTACTCCATCGGCTTTGTTATCTATTGAGATTACGCTTCCGCTGCCTTGAATCGCTGTGCCTCCAGCGCTCGCAGTCAGGATTAACGCGGCCACCTGTGCATTGTTCTCCAGCGTCAATTGCGTTGAGCTGCCCACCGTAAGACTGGCAACAGTTCCTGAGATTCTTAGCAAAGAACCGCTGACTGCTGAGTCTGCGGAGCGAACCGCTGCAAATATCCCTCGAAGTGAGATAATATGAGGAACGACGTTCATCTCAACATCCCCAAAGCCTGCTCCCGTAAGATCGCTACTCTCTTCCAAGATAGCTCCGGATTGCAGCTGTACAGTACCCACAGCTGTTGACCCGCTGGCATAAATTCGAACCTTACCGTTAGGTTTGGCTACTTGAAGCAGCCCAAGAGAAGTATTGTGTAAGCCAATACTCTGCTCACCGCCACCTCGTACAAACGTAGTCCCTGTTACCTTTACACCTTCAAGCTTCGCATTCCCTTCGGCAATTCCCTCCGTTAAATACAGATTGCCTTGAATGACAGTATCTTTGAGAACCACATCGGCATGATTAATGACTACATTGCCCTTTACTGTTCCAAGCGAAGTCTCACCCGTTTTTAAGATGAGTCCCGAAACCATTCGATCAGCAAGCTGAGCAAGCTCTGCACGTGTAATTCCGCCCTCAGGCTTAAACAAACCTCCAGGATAACCTTTAATAAAGCCAGCACCCGATAGAGCTGCTATCGCTTTCGCAGTTTCATCACTGACTCCGTTCAGATCAGTGAATGCTGCTGTACTACTTTTACCCGTATTGAAACGAAACACTTTCTCTAAGGATAACGCCGCCTCAGCACGCGAAAGCGCATGTGAAGGATAAATATTGTTATTCTTATCACTGCTTAAATATCCGGCTGCAATACCTTTGGCAATATCACTCTTATACCAGTCTGTAGCCAGCACATCCGCTGGAAGCTTATCCGATTGCTCCTGATAATTAAATATACGATTCATAATAGCCGCGAACTCTGCCTTTGTGACTTCCTTACCCGGTCGAAACGACCCATCGTCATATCCACTTATAATCCCATTTGCGCTCCAACGCTGTAATGGACCTGCAGCCCAATGGCTTGGAGATACATCCGTAAACGCTTTCAATACATCGATTGTTTCATTTTCCACTTTCGTTGCCGCTGAATCAGGTGAGTTTCCCTTTAATGGCTCTGCCGCTGAAGCATTCATGCTCCCAACCGGTGATAGCAGCCCGGTGACAAGGAGCATAGCAGCTATTGCTGCCGTGAAATTCCTCTTCATCCTAAACATCACTCCTCGAATTTCGTAATATTCGTAATTCAAGCGAAGAATCGAAATCGGTTTCGACAATGTTATTGTTGCTTAGATTTCCATATTTGTAAAGATATAATTTTGAATTTTTTTACATTATTTTTTCGGAATATATCTCAGTATTAAAATATCCGTTTGACTTGTTTCGGCAATAAGAATAGACTTAAAATAACTGTTTTACTCTTCACTCCATTCAAAAAAACTCATAAATAACCGCTCTACTACAGTCTTTCCCCCATATTCCAACTATTAAGCGGAGGGTGGCTTATACTACATATGAATATCAAAATGATTGCCGAAATGGCAGGCGTTTCTGTCTCGACCGTTTCGAAAATTATGAATAATTACAGCGATGTTTCGGAAAAGACCAAGAAAAGAGTCCTGGAGATCATCGAGCAAACTGGATATTCACCATCCAACTCCGCCAAGACACTTGCAACCAAAAAATCGAATCTGATCGGTGTGATTTTTGCGGGTGAGCTTAATGTAGAATTTACGCACCCTTTTTTCGTTGAGGTATTAAACTCCTTCAAGAAACAAATGGGTGTACTGGGATACGATCTCATCTTCTTTTCAAACGAAAAATTCATTAGCAGTGGAGATTACTTCGCGCGCGCTGTTCATTTTAATGTGGATGGCTGTGTCATTATATCTGGACAGAAGATGGAGCCAACGATCCACGATCTGGACATGAGCAGTATCCCTTG
Organism: Paenibacillus sp. Marseille-Q9583; assembly: GCF_976954365.1. NCBI lineage: Bacteria > Bacillati > Bacillota > Bacilli > Caryophanales > Paenibacillaceae > Paenibacillus > Paenibacillus sp. Marseille-Q9583. The sequence continues at coordinate 77,836 of NZ_CDRJTB010000025.1, read as the reverse complement.
TATCGGGGTAGATCTCGAACTAAAAGGGAAGAAGTCAGGCTTTGTTATGTCAGATAACTTCCAAATATCCTCTAAGGTCGTAGAGCATTTTTACCTTCTTGGTTATAGGGAGCTTGGTTTTATAGGAAGTGCCGCGGATTCAGAAATATCCAATCTACGGGAAGCAGGATATACCAAAGCTATCGAAAGTTTCGGTCTCCCTTTGAACCGGCGTTGGTTTGTACATGGCGACGATTTCTTTGAGTCCAGCGGGTATACGGCTATGCAACAATTAATTCAAAGCGGCAGTTTACCAAAGGCCATTTTTGCTGCCTCTGATTTGCTGGCTTTAGGAGCCATCCGTGCATTAAAAGAACATGACCTCCGGGTCCCTGAGGATATCGCCATCATCGGCTGTGATGATATCGAAGCCTGTAAATATACTACACCAAGACTGTCTACCATCCGTCAGAACAAACAACGACTTGGTATCCTCGCTGCCCATATGCTCTATGACTTGATTAACAATCAGTCAGGTGGCGGTTCATTTGTTGTGGAGCCAGTGCTTGTTGTGCGCGAGTCCTGCGGAAGCCAATTGAAATTTTAAGGTATAACATGAATAAATCCCCTCAAAGTTTACAACGCCTCAGACCTCGATAAGATGTCTAAGGCATTGTCTAACTTGAGGGGATTTTTCATGTAGGGAACTTACAATTTCATTTTAGAATTTCGCAAGTAGATTTGAAATACTCTGAGCGGCCTCGGCACGGGTTGTCATCGATTGCGGAAGGAAGTTACCATCCTGATGACCCGTCAGAAGCTTAGCTTCTAGCGCACCTTGTACATAGGTTACTGCCCAAGAACTAACTTTAGAACTGTCATTAGTCCCATGGAATGAGCTTGCTTCCGGCTTAACACCCGTACGATATGCATAGGCTCTTACCAGCATAGCTGCCATTTCCTCGCGGGTAATCTGTTGATTAGGGTCAAAACGATCCTCGGATACGCCTTGAATAATACCTGCTTCAAAGGTTGCATTGACCGCCTCTTCGTACCACGATCCAGCGATTACATCTTGGAATGAAGTCGGGCGACTCGCAGTTAAGGAAAGCGCTCTGCTGATGAGAGCTGCATATTCTGCTCTTGTGATGGAACCCGATGGGTTAAACATAGCGTCAGATTGTCCCTTCACAATTTGTTTAGCAGATAGTTCCTGAATAGTCTTGTATGCCCAGTGACTTTCAGGAACATCTCGATAGCTGCTTTGGAACGAAAGAACAACGTATTGGCTAAAATGATTCAAATCTACGGTAAGACTGGTTTTGGATGGATTCATCGTCCCCCCTAGATAGGTAAAGCTACCATTTTCCTCAATACGATAAATACCCGCTAGAACTGGATTTGTTCCATTCAGAATCGGTAGTGTTATCTTCACGGGTACAGGGAATTGCTTCAATGAATATTTATTACCGAACTCATCTGACATGAGTAATGAGAAGTCCATAATGTCACTAACCCGTGAATACGGTGGAGTTATTGTAAGTTGATTCGATTGAATGGCTTCCATCTTCAAAAGTATTGTTGCTGTCTTCGCAGTTGATGGCAGAAGCTTACGAAGCTCATTCAATACTTTGGAGGACATAACGGCACGAACCCCATTCATTTGAATCTCTAGATCCCTATTGCCGATCTGATCGAGTTGATCGATCGGAATCATAACTTGATTCTTATCCGCTTGAAGCTGCAAAATGATGTTTCCTTCAGCACTCTTCGTTAAGAGTTCCTCTGGGATAACAACCGCCCCTGCAGGCAGCTCCGGCTTCACCACCACTGGCGGCGTAACGCTGGATCCTGGGTTCTCCCCACCCGTTGGTGGTGTTGTCGAGGTATCATTTTCGCGCATAACAGAAACAGTGTAAATCTGTTTGGTTCCATCTTGAGCTGTCACAGTTACGGTGATCATATTAGTGCCGACATGTAAATCTCCACTGCCTGTTATCGATACAGTAGCCATAGGATCCGCTGCTGTATAGGTTACTCGCGTAACGGTTGTTGAGTAAGGTACAGTCAGTTCGTAGTTGTATTGCCCAGAGGCAAATCCACGAATTGTAGTTCCATTAACGCGAAGATCTACCAGATCTGCATTGCTTGAAGACTCCGCTTCAGGCTGACGCGTAATGATGATCGTATAATTATTTAGTAATCCGTCTTGAGCTGTCACGGTAACCTTCACGACGTTCCTACCAACCTCAAGGGCTCCACTACCCGTAATCTTAACTACGCTAGTCGGATCGTATGCCGTATAGGTAATATCCGTTACCGACGTACTATAGGGAACCGTTACGTTATAGTTCAACGTACTAGGTGCAAAAGCTGGCAGAGTTTCCCCATTCATTCGTAGATCGGACAGCAGAATTTGGTTAGGTAAGGATTCTGACTCACGGATGACGATAATGGTATACACATTCGAGCTGCCGTCTGGAGCTTGGACATGCACTTCCACCAGATTCTCGCCTACTTGCAGAGATTTACCACCTATGACATGAACGCTTAGCAAAGGATCTGCTACCTTATAAGTGACCTCTGCGACCGAAACATTATTCGGTACACGAATCGCATAGTTCATTTGATCCGGTGTGAAGCCGATCAACGATTGACCGTTTACCTGAAGATCTACTAGTGTTGCCTGAGAGATCTGTACTTCTTTAGTTGCAGTGGTCAAATTCGGCATCGTTTCATGCCCTTTCGCATCTGCAATCATCGCTTGCGTAATTTGTACAGCAGTAGCCTTTTCTTGTGGTGATACTCGTAGCTTAAGAATCGGAGCATCTGCTTGGATGCCATTCGTTGAGGTTAGAATGATTCTTGTCATTCCATTAACCGTCTCTTTGCGCACAATCTTAACGCCAGGTTGAGCCGGTTCAATCGATGAGAAGATGAGACTGCTGGAGTCTACATTCAAATCGATGGCTGTCACATCTGAAGTCGCATTGTTGATTGATACTTCATAACCGTTAACCTTTTGTGTAGCAGCATCAACTAATTTTGTGAATCGCAAGTCCGCAGCACCCGATTGTTTCTGTTCGGTTTGAGGTATGAACATACCGTCAATGACATGAGAATCTCCAATGGATGGGTTCAGGCCAAGTGCAGTTAGAACTGTTGCAGCCAAATCTCTTGTATTCCCACCTTGCAATAATTTTTCCTTCCCGTCTTCGGTGGCTACTGTTCTACCATTCGCCGCGAAGAAGATTGTGGTGGCAAGGGGCTCATCTTGCCCATGACTTGTTGCCATACCCAAAGTTCCGTCTGCATTCTCTTTACCCCCACCATGGTCAGGCAGCATGAGGATGAGCGTGTCTTCCAACAAATTATTGTTCTTTAAAGCATCATAGATGGTCTTAATGTTCTTATCCGTCTTCTTTATTTGCTCATAATACGACTTCGTATAGAATCCATCACCATGGCCCGCCCCATCCATATCATCCAATTGGAAGAAAATTAACGAGGTATCTTTCGCTTTGCCGCTAGCTGCGTATTGCGTGAACGCCGCTACATCAGCTTCATCTCCTAGGGAATAGCCTTCGACACCAACTGAAGGTTCAATATGCCCCTGAACGATGTTGCTCCAGGTGGAGAATACCGTTTGTTTAGTAGCAGGCAATGCCTCCCTAATTTTTTTGAATACCGTTGGGTAGTCCCATGATTCACTGTACGTGTAGGCTGCGGTATCGTCATTATATAGACCATGCTTCTCATAACCAACACCATTAATCATCGAACCCCAGTTTGGAGATGAGCTGGAAGGTAAAGTAGTTTTAGCCGTATAGCTAATAGCTCCATGCTCGATAATGTTCCGAATGGCTGGAATTTGCAGGCGATCGCCTACCTTTTCTTTCTTGGAGCTAGGCGTCTCCCAATAAGGAGCATCCTTGGAGACCGCTACACCCCCACCATCAATCCCGATGACAACTACACGTTTATAGGGTTGGTAGTGGGCTTGGGCTGCCATATCTGCCAGCTCTTCATCCGAAATGCCTTGCGCAAGTGCAAGGTCACCTATCGTAACATAACCATCTGCATTAAGATCTTCGGAAGCTTTAGCATGGATCTGAATAACGGCAGGCGCCGATTCAAATGCCTTAATCGTTAGTTTTGTTGATCCAGTATAGAAATTCGCATGCTTAACTTCAATGATGCCTTGGCCGGAAGTACCAAGCGTATTGAACTTGAGCTCCGAGATTCTGGACTTTGCATACTCCAGCGGATTCTCGATGTTATAGACATTACCTCCTGGCAGTTCTAGTCTAACGATACCAGGGGTCGAATCGTCTGTCTTCGTTGCGCGAGATGCGCTGACAAATTCGAACTGTTCTGGATCATAAGCTATCTCAACGACAGCTTTGTCCACTTTAGTCGTCATATCAGGTGTACGCAGATCTAGATTATATCGGAATTGCGTACCTTGAACCGTGTGCTTAGCTCCGATCAGATTTAATGAGCCTGAAAAATCCTCAATGGAAGCAAGCGGCGGAGCACTGTTATACATATTAGAAACTTCCTGGGCGGTTAATGTTCTTCCATACATATGAAGCTCATCAAGCTGTACTTGCAGCGCATTGCTGTAATTGCCTGTACCATCATTTCCGATCATGGTTGACAATCCTGTATCCAGCGTACCCGTTCGACCTGCAATGGTCATGGTGCTTGCTATACCCTGATAGTTCGTGCCATTAACTTTGGTCACTTTTACAGGAACACCATCTTTATAAAAATCAACTCGCCCTGAAGAACGATCATGCGATATGGCGATATGATGCCAGGTGCCGTCTACAACATTTGGAATTTGGGCATCTGCACGCGATTCGCCGGATGTATTAAAGTTCCATTGGAGTGCACTTCCCTTCAGCGCTAAGGCATAACCTACATTTGCACCGGAATCCCAATTTTTGTTGGATAGAATTGCAGGGTCTCCTGAGACAGAAGGCGATTTAACCCAAAATGCGAACGAGAAGTTCTTGTCCTTACCGAATTGCAGACTTGTTGGCTTGCCAAGATCAACATATTGCAGCGCTGAGCTCTTGGAATCGATACTCAAGGCTTGTCCGACGCGACCCTTCACGAACTGTGGATCTTTAACCGATGTTGCCGGTATAGCATTTACAGATTGATCCTCTAAATTATTCTCGAAGGACATCTGTAGAAGTGTATCCGCAGAGAGCACTGAGCTTCCAGTAAAATCGATTTCACTCATACTGGTGAATAAAGCGGTTGGGTTATAGGTGCTCGTGACAACAAATTTCACATATCTACCTTGTATCGCTTTATCCAAAATATTGAAGTCTTGATAGCTCGTGCCTTTCCAGGTTTTCTGGAATGTGCCGATCGCTTTATTCGCCGGATTGCTCAGGTACGCCGGATCGGTCAAATCCGATAATTGATCCGAGGCGTAGAGTTCAAAATCCTTTGGAAATTCCAGAGCCGTCTGACTTAAGCGGCTAGTGCGCCCAATACCAGTTAAGTTCTTACTAGCCTTCATGTCGATAATCACCCAATGTGGAAATGAAGCTGCAGGCTCCTGCCATTTGGAATGCCAAATCGTAGCGGTATCGTTATCTAGGATGTTCGCAGCATTGGCATTTTCATTGTCCGCATAAGAACTAAAGGAGTTGATAGTGAATGCGTTCTTAGGAATAAAGGAATATATTGCTGACTGTTGTATTTTTTTATAGACCCACTGAAGCTCGACATAAGCAAGGTCAATTTCGGTTGGGCTATTACTTGCCGCTAGTTGTCTGGCTTTCTGAAGTTGGTTCGCAAGCTCGTCTAGCTGGTCTTTCGGGTAAGATACACCACTGACTTTATCGCTGTTCTTTTGGAAGGATGCAGCGTCATGAATTAATGTGGTGAGCTGTTCAAAGGTAAAGAGCTGAACACCCTTATAGGAATCCGACAATGCTTTGTTTTCCGTGGCTGTGAGCGATCTCTTCCAGATTCTCAGATCATCTATGGTAATCGTTGCTCCGCCATTTCCTTTGTTGCCATCCACACCAATCAGCGTATTAAAGGTTGTATCTACACTTTGAGTACCAAGCGAGGCAATACTCCCCGATGCCTTCTCCGTCCCATCTACATAAACTTTTGCTAAGTTGTTTGTTCTGTCCGCTGTAATGGTAAAGAGATGCCACTCCGTTCCTACACTTGATGCTGTAATATCCGCTCTTTTCGTTCCATCACTAATATTTAAGGTCATACCATTGGTGGAGGCAGGTCCAATAAACCAACCTAGATTACCGCCACTATTCCAGTTTTTATTGGAAAGGATAGTCTGATCCCCGGAAAGATTGCCTTTGTGCCAGAAAGACACGGTGAAGCTTCCTGCTCCGAATTTCAAATCATCACGCTTACCCAAATCAATATAATTACTATTACCCGCTGCAATGAGCGCAGCTTTATTGGATTTACCATCGACATACGTTACATTGCCTGCTAGACTTGCAAGCCCTGTCACGTCTTTAGCTTCATCGGATTGGTTACCATCCAATCTCATATCGACAACTAGATCCTTCCACATGGTCGATGGATCAATTGGCGTCAGTTCAGGTGCTTCATCGCCGGCTGTGAACGATTGCTCTAGCGTTGCAGAGCGATTCCCGTAGGCATCAACAGCTGTCACTTGAACAATGTATGAAGTTTGAGGTGCAAGTCCTTCGAGTAGAATATTCATTGCATTCGGAACCGGAGAAAAGTAATAGTCAGAGAATACATTCACAGATTTGCTACTAACTCCAGACCTTTTATCGATAACATTGATTTCATAATGATGCATAGATTGATCATCTTTCGCTTGCTTAAAGGAAAGTAAAGGTACCGTATCCTGATTCGTTATGTCGAGTTCACTATTGAATACAGGAGCAACCTTATTACGGTTAGCCGTAGTGTACTTGAAATTGCTCTTAATTGCTTCATTCGTCGAGCCTTTTAGCTGAATGACCCACTTGTCTCCAGCAACTGTACCCGCACTGTTGAATGGAGGCTGCGGCTCGGCCGTCCATTTACCGTCTGTGTAGATATCTCCAGGATCTGCGTTAAACGCAATCCGATCCACTTCAACCCGATCCGCATATACCTCAACGAAGTCAGCCTGACTGACAGGAAATTCAAAACGTCCTTCAAGTCCCTTCTTAGTCACTTGGGAGTAACCGCGATCGGATTCAATGTAAGACATGGAGCCAAGGTTAACTGAAGTGAAATCCTTCTGGTAAATGGAGCGATCATCACTAATATTCAGATGGGAATGTCCGGAGAAGGTAATCACTTGAGGATAGTCTTTGAGATCCGCATAAAGATTAGGATTTGATGCCTGTTGCCCATCCATTACCGTATTCGATATAGGTTGGTGCACATTCACGAAGATGGGGGTATTCTGATTCTTCGGATCAGCTGTGAGCTCTGCAAGTCTACCCTTTAGCCAATTACGCTGACCTGTATCTGAGTTGTAGTTGTTCCCGTTTAAAAATAAGAAATGATAGCCACCGATTTCAGATTCATAATAGCCATTCGGCTGGCTTGTAAACCAGTCCGTGGGATAATGTTCGTTGACTTTAGCAACGGTGGAATCGTGGTTACCTATAGCCATTCGGATCTGGGTGTTATTCCACTGCTTTCTAGCTAAGTTTTGCTCAAAAATTTCCCGAACCATCGCATGGTCATTAGGCTTGTCGTTCCCATTGTCATTAATCATATCGCCAACGACGAGTATCGCATCCGGGTTCGGGAAAATCGACCCTATCGTATCAAAGAATTGGGTATAACGTGCATCTGCTGAAGCATGTGAGCCCACATGTACGTCTGACATCGCTACAAACTGGAGTAATGGCTTTTCTTTGGTCTTGATGATATAAGAGAAGGTTACTCCTTTACTTGCCACACCATTTTTGATCGCAATGGCTGACAAATTCGTTGTTTTGGAGATCGAGATCGGCCCGTTATATTTCAAACTATGAACATCCGGAAGCGTGCCGTCGAGTGTATAGTAAATGTCAGCATTCTGCGTTGCAGTTGTGAGGTGGATCGTCTGTGCTTCTTCATATCGGCCGGTGGGTACAGAAGTCGTTGGTTGATCTACAGATAGAATCTCAGATTCTTCAGCTGCAAACACAGGGGTGATATTCGGCATCGTAGAACAAATCACTGTGAGTGCCAGTAATAAAGCAACAAATTTCCTACCTTTTCTGAACAAAATCATCTCTCCCAAGCATTATTTTATAGTTTTGAATCACATGAAAACTCTCCATCAACAGATGAGCTAGCTACCCTTATCTCGGATATATTCGATAACTCCTCCTTTCTTCATCCCATTCAACCCATACTTTTTTTGGGTAGACTGGAGTCTGCTGTGTATATTGTAGGTATGGTTTATTTGCCTAGCATTAAATATCTGTAAAATTCAAAAGATGCATCCAAAGACTGTGATATGGGTCAAACCGCCTAACTCAATCCCAAAACATGCCTAATAAATAAATAACATCTGCATATCTTTAGCCAAATATGATCACAACAATAGCCTAATACATGCATAATATATGCCCAGAAATACTTTTAGTAATGAAACAAAAACGACCGTTCCTCGAAAAAATACCGAGAAACGGTCGTTGCTTTAACAATGTTTTATTATTTATGTTTACCTGAACAACTCACAATAAAGTCGGCTCCCCTACTTGCTCATCCAAGTTCAGCTCTACCAGTTGACCGGCCTGTGTCAGCCCCGCACCAAAGCCATACATCAGAATCTTTTGCCCGTTCTTTACTTTGCCTTCACGAATGCCCAAATCAAGAGCTAAGGGAATTGTTGCGGCAGAAGTATTGCCAAAATTCACAAGACTATGCAGCACTTGCTCCATCGGATAGTTCATACGCTCGCAAATCGGCTCAATCATTCTCATATTTGCGCTGTGTGGAATAAACCAATCGACTTGCTCCAGACCCACTTCTGCTTTTTCAAGCAGCTGCTGTACACCGAGAGGAACGGTTCTGACCGCCCAACGAAATACCTCGCGTCCGTTCTGTACGAGCATCTGTGTATCTACCAGTTCAATATTATTCACCGTATGGGCTAGACCCGTGCGATACACATGATGCGCGCCGCTGCCATCACTAGCTAGCTGAAAGCCTAAAAATCCCGTCGATTGCCTATCACTCTCCACAAGCACTGCACCGGCCCCATCACCAAAAAGGATACATGTACTGCGATCAGTATAATCTGTAATCTTGGAGATCGTATCCGCACCAATCACTAGAACCTTACGGTGCATCCCTGAAGCAACATAGCTATGAGCTGTATGAAGTGCATATACAAAACCCGCACAGGCTGCGCTCAAATCTATAGCTCCTGCAGTCTGCGGAATATTTAAGCGGTCTTGAATCAAAGAAGCTACTGAGGGAAAGGAAAAATCAGGTGTACTAGTAGCTACAAGGACCATATCCACATCCTCAACGTTTTTTCCATAACGTTTCATTAGATCCTGTACTGCCGATACACATAAATCGCTTGTGTATTCATCCTGCCGACTAATTCTGCGTTCACGAATTCCAGTCCGCCCAACAATCCACTCATTATCAGTATCCACCATCTGCTCAAGATCGGCATTCGTCAGTCTTTTTTCCGGGACATAAGTTCCGATAGCTGTAATTTTTGCACCTGTCATTCCAATCACCTCTTCATTTAGTATCTGATATTAGTACTTGGTACTAATTATAACTCTACACCTGCTATAAAGTAAAGAAAGCCGGTAAAGCAGCATGGCTTCCCGGCACTCACTATCAATACATATCTCGAACCACTTAAGCACGATTTACTTTACGGTGTTTTCTTTTTCTAACGAAAAATAGAATCGCAGCAATGATCACCACCACTAAGATGATTAACACGATCACAATATTCCATACATTTGGCACATAAACCTGCATTTTGATCGGCTCCGTATCCCCCAGGGTAACATTCCAGGTAAGTGTTCTGCCTTCATCAATAGCTGCATTATTATCACCAATTAGATCTATTGGCAACGTTAATTTAAAATCAAATGCAAAGTTTTTCAACACCGCCCGAATAATCGGCTTTGATAAACTCAATGTCCCCATGTTATCCATAATGGTATCCATATAACTATTAAATTGAGGCTGTGCCTCAACATCATACTTGGTATATAACAAATTCTTTTTAGTAACGAGCTGTAAATCCACAATATCCAGCCCCATAGAGGTTGAACCTATATCCTCAAATGAAGCGTAATTTTTCTGGATTTGATAGACTGTAGACTTACCTTCTTGTCTTTTCTCTAGTTGAATCCCTTCCTCCTTCAATTTGTCTGTTAGACTCTTCTCCATTTTATCGCTGATCAATGCTTCTGTTCGGGAATCCAATTTCACATTCATTGCTAAATCTACGCTCCGATTCTTATTCACCGTGACATGAACAGTGCCATTAGAACATCCCGATATTAGTATCATCATTAAGAGCAGTGTTAGGATCGTCAAGCCTTTCCATTTTAACGGCATTTTCCTCAAACCCTTCAGTAGTATGTATTCATAAAATAGCTACCCATGCTCTAAAGGCTAACTCATTTATATCATAGAATCAAATTCTATATGAATGAATAATCAAATTTCAGAACCATCAAACTTAAATTTTTATTCCCACAAAAAAGAGGCTAACCCTTAAGTAATTATTTACTCATTGGTAGCCTCTCTCCAAAAACATCACCCAACATCCACAGCTCGGTGGGCGATGGCGCAGCAGATGGGGATTGGTGTCGGCTTATAGAGTCCCGCTCATATAGTTAACGAAGTACTCCTTTTCCCTGATCCATGTAATGAGGCATTCCCTTCACTCAAACCGATATCCGCCTGACGGATAACTTTCCTCCCTCTCCAGCGCATTAGAACAAGCATCCCCCGCACAAATTCATCAGTAATCATACAGCAGTAGATCCCTGTGAGCCCCCAGCCTAAGCTGATTCCAAACCAGTAAGAACATCCCACTCCAATAATGGACATAGACACGATGGAAGTATACATCGTATAACGGGTATCGCCGATGGCGTTCAGCGCATTACCCATGCCCATATTCAGCATTTTGCAAGGTTGCAGTAGGAGATTTAGGGCCAGTAGGGAAATCCCAATCGCAATAATCCGCGGGTCGGAAGTGAAATAACCTAGTAGATTCCTGCCGAAAAGAAATAGCAGTAACATGTTCGCTGATACAATAGCCAAGCCGATATACAGCGTGCGATATGCACTACGATAAGCCTCCTTCAGCTTCCCTGCCCCGAACAAATGTGCAATCTGTATCTGTCCAGCCAGCGCGATCGCATACCCTAACGTGAAGCAAAAGGACTCTAAGGTATTGAGATAAGTCCGTGCGGCTAACGCTTCTGCACCCAGTGAGGCTAGAAAGGAATAGACAATCAACTGAGAGAACACCCAGCAGGAAGAATTAACCCCTAGAGGCCAAGCAATCCTTATAATTTCCTTGAATAGCTTGCCGTTGAATATACGGAAGTCCCTAAGTCTAATCTTAATCTCGAAGGAACCTCTAAACATGGTATACAGCATGATCACACCGACCAGTCTACTGATAATACTTGAGATTGCGATTCCCGCAAGCCCTAGCTGTGGCAGACCGAACATCCCGAATATAAAAGTATAGTTCAGAATAATGTGAATGACATTTATGATGACCCCTGTGTACATTGGTCCCCTGGTGTTCCCTGTATTACGAATCGCTGTTCCAAGGGAAGCAATCATCCCCACTAAAAACAGACCACCACCGACATAAGAGATATAGATATTGGACAGTGATAATAGCTCAGGCGATATATTTAGAATCCCCGCTATTGGACCCGCATAGAAGAACAGGATGATACTCACGACAATACCAAGAATGAGACTAACCGATACGCCCATAATTGCAATCGTACGCGCTTCGCTGAAACGTTTTGAACCCATTCTTTGCGCGATCAGGATCCCCGCCCCGCCCGCAAAGGTGGTAAAAAGTGTGGTCAACGCACCGAACAATTGATTGGAAATGCCGACTACGGCGACTGCATCGTCTGAAATACGGCTGACCATGAGCGTATCCACCGTACCTAGCAGGGTCTGTAGAAACACCTCTATAAATATAGGCCAAGCCAATACCCATAGTCCAAAGCCCTGTCTTTCTTTTTTCACTAAATAAACCTCCCCTTAAACCAAACATGCATACTGGACCTAAGAAACAGCATATTTTTTCTTTAGGTCAGACTAAATTATAGATGATATACTTTTGGTGATGGTACAGATTTCAAACTAATAATTTCACTATTTGAACCTCATAAAAGGAGATCTCTCCATGAACATTATTAATTTTACCGTCCCGCCAATGCCCTATTATATCGTAAGTGGATTGCACACCTTCTCACCAGGGCATTACCACATGAGCCGCCACAATATCAAGGTTTTTGACTTACTTGTAGTCAAGCAGGGCTGCCTATATATGAATGAAGGAGGTCGCACCTTTCAGGTACGTGCAGGTCAGGCACTGCTTCTTCGTCCAGATAGCCATCATTTCAGTACGGACAGCTGCAAGGAACACACCTCTTATTATTGGCTGCATTTTCAGACAGTGGGCGATTGGAATATTTCCGAGGCTACAGCTTCAACACCAGAGACAGAACACACCAGAGTGGAGAATCCTCTTCATTCAGACGAATTTAATATACGCACTTTTACCTTACAGCTGCCCCAATATACCTCTCTGCTGCAACCGTCCAAGATGGAAGAACTGCTCTCGCAGCTGAATCAACTAGCGCCTAATTCCCATTTGAGCGATACTCCATTTCAGCAGCAGCTGCTATTCCAAGAGGTTCTCCAGCAATTATCTGCCTCTCTGCGCCATGAGCGTCCCTCTCCCTCCAAAATATGTGCAGAGCAAGCTGCCTCCTACTTGCGTAGTCATTTCCGTGAGCGTATCACAGCACAGCAGCTAGGGGAGAACCTGAACTTTCATCCTGTATATATCGCTCGTTGCATGAAAAAGGAATACGGCTGTGCACCTATGGATTACCTTCTGCACTACCGAATTCAGCAGAGTAAGCTATTGCTAATGCAGACCAGTTACACGATTGCCCGGATCGCCGAGGAGGTCGGCTTCAATCAAGCGCCTTACTTCAGCTCCAGCTTCGTCCGCATTGAGGGAACCACTCCGCGGGAATTCCGCCAGCGCTTCTCCTAATTGCCCTTCAATTAAAAGAATCGCTCTTATGAAGAGCGATGTTAATTAACTACTCTATCAAAAAGGCAGACTACCGTATTTCTTGGTGGTCTGCCTTTTTGATAGAGATTTATGGATATCGACTTCCAGAGCGATTACTGTAACAACTTCAGCTTCTCTGAATATGCTGATTGGGCAGGTTCCCAATTTTTAAAGGTATGAAAAGGAGAAGCTCAAGGAGGAGATACAGAAGCATGTCGGATCATTATCATAGACCATTCAAAGGTGACGCTATCCTAAACAAACAAGGAAGAATAAGCAGTCCTATTAGAAAAAGAGAGTGTGCTGCACTATTAAAAATAGTCACAGAGCTTGCTACAGTGGTACCTCCCGCACTTACGAATCCCACTACACTTCATATTTCCAATCTTCAAAGAGTGTTAAGAGAGCTCATGGAATTCTTGCATGAGGCTAGGATATGCAGCCCTTTTAGAACGGAGCTTCTTTCTGTAGTAGAAATAACCATTGTATCTACTGAGGTCAGTCCCTTCTCCGTCGTGAGCGTGGGTACTAATCTTCAACAGTTGTTAGCCGAGTTATTATCTTTTGTCCTCGCCACGAAAATAGACTCTCATTGTAAAGATCAGTTGGTAATTCAAATCAGACATATTCAAGCTTCTATTTCACAAGCGCTCGGCTTACCTATTAAGGGTGCGACGGGGCCACAAGGTCCTCAGGGACCCCAGGGAACTCAAGGTCCTCAAGGAACCACTGGTGCAGGGCTGCAAGGTATTGTAGTCTTTAATCCGGCACAAAGCCCATTGTATCCAGCGGGTCAAGTAGTAACCTATAATGGCAGCACTTATATAGCTACTGTTGCCGGACCCAAAGGAACACCAGGTAGTTCGTCAGATTATTTGCTAATTGCTGGTGGAGCGACAGGCGCGACTGGGGCGCAAGGACCTCAAGGGCCTCAGGGACCTCAAGGACCTCAAGGACCTCAAGGACCTCAAGGAGCGCAAGGACCTCAAGGGGAATATGGTGTTGGTGGGACAGGCGCGACTGGTGCGACTGGTGCGCAAGGTATACAGGGACCTCCAGGTCCTGGAGCAGGGGCAACTGGGCCGACAGGCGCTACGGGTACTGCCGGGCTTGCTGGACCGACAGGCGCTACGGGTGCTGCTGGGCTTGCTGGGCCGACAGGCGCTACGGGTACCGCCGGGCTTGCTGGACCGACAGGCGCTACAGGTACCGCCGGGCTTGCTGGACCGACGGGGGCTACGGGTGCTGCTGGGCTTGCTGGGCCGACAGGCGCTACGGGTACCGCCGGGCTTGCTGGACCGACGGGGGCTACGGGTACTGCCGGGCTTGCTGGACCGACGGGGGCTACGGGTACTGCCGGGCTTGCTGGACCGACGGGGGCTACGGGTACTGCCGGGCTTGCTGGACCGACGGGGGCTACGGGTACTGCCGGGCTTGCTGGAGCTACGGGGGTTACCGGAGTTACTGGAGTTACTGGGGCAACCGGTGAGGGCGCAATCATTCCACTAGCATCTGGAGGACCTATTATTATGACCACGGTTTTAGGTGGTTTGGTTGGAACAACAAGCCTCATAGGCTTCGGAAATTCAGCTACTGGCATTTCTCTTGTTGGTGGAAATATTGATTTGACAGGTACTGTTCTTGGACCTCTTATCAACTTTGCCATGTCGGTTCCTCGTTCAGGAGTGATTACATCTATTGCTGCTTACTTCAGTAATACTATTGCTTTATCGCTTCTTGGTACTACGATAAATGTAACAGCGCAATTGTACCAATCGGCCACACCAAATAATACATTTACTCCTATTCCAGGCGCAATAGTACCACTTCCATCTATCACTGGTACTATTAATTTAGGAACTTTTGTCAGCGGAATTACGAATGGTATCAATTTTGCTGTAACACCGCAGACACGTCTTCTTATGGTATTCTCAGCCACTGCTACAGGTCTTACCCTTGTAAATACAGTCACTGGTTATGCAAGTGCAGGTTTTACTATTGTGTAATCACTAACACAAACAAAAGCATCTGCCTTCCCCACTAAAGGAGTGACAGATGCTTTTGTTGAAAATTAATGATGCAATGCATTAGCTTTCTAATCTTTCGGGTTCAGAAGCCGCTGTTCTTTAGCTTACCCATAACCTCATCGATCTCCGCTTTAGTCGTATACCGTCCCACACTAAAACGAACCGCTCCCTGCCCAATACTTGCAGAGACATTCATTGCCTTTAGAACAGGTGAAATCAATGTTTCTCCAGAATGACACGCTGAACCTGTTGAGGCAGCCACATCTTCCAGCGAAGCAATCACTTCGTGACCCACCGCTCCAAGAAAACTAACGTTAAGCGTGTTGGGCAATCGCTTATGCCTATGACCATTCAGGTGAATTCTGTCGCCAAATGCCTCCTGCAATCTATCGTAGAAATAATCCGCTACTTCTTTCACACGCTCTCTGGATGCAGAGTCCGAAGCAAGCTCACAGGCTTTTCCTAATCCAATAATATAAGGGGTGTTTTCCGTTCCGGCACGTCTCCCCTGCTCATGACCCGCTCCGTGAATTAATGGTTCGATGTGAATGCCCTCTCGGATGTACAATGCTCCAATCCCTTTTGGCGCATATAATTTATGGCCTGCCAGCGTTAGAAAATCCACCCCTAACTCAGCCACATCAAGCTCTACTTTTCCAGCGGACTGCGAAGCATCGGTATGTATAAGGACACCCCGTTCATGGCAGACCTCGGCTATTTCTTTGATTGGCTGAATCGTGCCCGTTTCGTTGTTAGAGTGCATAATGGAGACTAGTATAGTTTGGTCTGTAAGCTGATTTTTCACATCATTTACCTGCACCATTCCATACGCGTCAACAGGTACATAAGTAATCGTGTAACCCAACTGCTCCAGATACTGACACGGTTTTATTACCGCAGGATGCTCCACAGCAGACACAATAATGTGATTGCCTTTATGTCGATACGTTTGGGCGACGCCCTTGATGACGGTATTATTCGACTCGCTGCCCCCGCTTGTAAAAAGCACCTCACCCGGCGTACAATTCAGGAAATTAGCCACCTGTGTTCTTGCTCGCTCGATTCCGACTTTAGCTTCATGTCCCAAAGAATGACTGCTTGAAGGATTGCCAAAATGACCATAAAGATAAGGAATCATAACCTCTGCTACTTCCTTATCTACAGGTGTTGTAGCGTTATAGTCTAAATAGATCATTTGTTAAGCCGAGCCTCCTCTAAACCCCTCATACTTTACGATACATAAAGCTTATACCTTCTGATTACTTAAAAAAGAGATCACCGCAGCCTCAGCTTCATCCAAATTGTTCACCTTAAAGGTAACTCTCTCAATGCCTTCATACTGAGTAGACGTATAATCGTATTTAGGATCATAGTAGTATTCTAACAGCAGCGCAACAGCCTCTCCGAACATATCAGCTTGCAAGCACCGCTCGATTTCCGCCGCAATGGGGATATGAATTCGCGATTTGATACTTCGAAAAGCTGAAATACACTGATCCTTGTACACTTCTGGTTTATAGTCCTCAAGGATTTGCTGCACTCTGGCTTGTAGTGGCATCTCAATCCAAATCTGTGTTCCGATCTCTTTCTGCTCGGCCATGAATGGGGGCATTACGACCTTCCCAATCTTTTTGCTCTCCGCTTCAAACAGTACATAAGGAGCATCCCCAAGCTTAATTAATTCCTCCATAAGAAGACTATCGAACGTTTTTTGATTGTTTGCATGAAGTCCGATCTCGCCAAAGATAGAACCGCGGTGACCTGCCATTCCTTCCAAATCCAGAACAGGATAGCTCTGTGTCTTCAGGCGGTGCAGCAGGTTTGTTTTACCTGTACCCGTATTTCCATGAATGACATAAGGCTTCGCCTTAAATTCATAGGACTCCAGTTCATCCAGTACCCATTTACGGTAAGCTTTATAGCCGCCAATCAATCGGTAAGCGTGAATATCCATTAAAGAAAGTACGGTCGCAGTTGTACGGCTGCGCATACCTCCCCTCCAGCAGAATACAGCCTTGTCCCCTTGAATCGCAGCAAATTCTTTGACAAAGGAAGGTAGCTTCGCCGCAGCAATCTCCAAACCGCGTTCTTTCGCAGCCTGCACACTTATCTGTTTATACAATGTACCTACTTCAGCTCGTTCCTCATCGTCAAAAAAAGGAATATTCAAACTCTCTGGCAATGTCGAGTCTTTATATTCAGAAGGAGATCGAACGTCGATAACGGTGATCTGCTTCTTATTCTTTAACACTCTTAGTTCTTCCAGTGTAATATCCTGAAACAATGCGCTCTCTCCTCTGGTGGCTAACTTCTTAGGTCGCCTCTAAGCTGAACTCCAGCGTTATTGCGCAGCTATAACTGCAATCTGACCCGGATGTTCTTCCGTTACCTCTCCGATCAATGCTGCTTCCACACCTGCATCTACTAACTCTTTTAGCAAATCCTCACTTTGTTCTGGAGCAACAGAGATCAGCAATCCACCGGAAGTCACAGCATCACACAGAATATAGCGGCTTAATTGGTCCATCTCTTCCGGATATAGAATACTGCCCTCCAAATGGGCAAAGTTATTCTTAGTGCCGCCTGGAACAAAGCCCTGCTCCGCGAGCTCTCTTACTCGTGGCAGCATCGGTACATCGCCTTGACGAATAATCAGTCCGTGATTGCTCCCTTTTGCCATTTCCGAGGCATGTCCAAGCAACCCGAATCCGGTAACATCTGTACAAGCATGTACATCATAGGGCTCCATGATTTCAGCCGCTTTTTTATTCAATGTAGACATGACTGTCGTAAGGCGTGTAGTTTCTTCTGGGGATAGCTGATCCTTTTTAATAGAAGTCGTTAAGATGCCCACTCCGATAGGTTTAGTCAAAATCAGCTTGTCTCCTACCTGCGCACCTGCATTCGTTCTTACTTTGTCCGGATGCACAAGGCCCGTAACGGCCAATCCAAATTTAGGCTCTTTATCGTCGATGGAATGTCCGCCCACAAGCGTTGCTCCTGCTTCCTGCACTTTATCTGCTGCACCGCGCAAAATGTCACCGAGAATGCTTTTGTCCAAAACAGAAATAGGGAAGGCCACAATATTAAGCACTGTAAGCGGCTTGCCGCCCATAGCATAAATATCACTTAACGCATTAGCTGCTGCAATTTGCCCAAAGGAATACGGGTCATCCACGATCGGCGTGAAAAAATCAACAGTTTGCACTAACGCTAGATCATCACTTAATCGATATACCCCAGCGTCATCACTGGTGTCTAGACCTACAAGTAGATCCGGATTAGGAACGGTTGGTGGTAGACTGCGAATAACCTGCATGAGATCGGCGGGACCGATTTTGCAGCCGCAGCCCCCTTTTGAAGATAATGAGGTCAATTTTATGGTTTCGGCTTGAGACATCATGACTCAGCTCCTTTAGATAGTTAATATCGAATATCTTTAATCTTACATCAGTAGACAGCATTGTACAAAATACAGACATACAGAAGAACGCCCCGTAGCCAGTACATACTCCCCGGCTATGGGACGCCCCTCATTTCTCACTTACCACTAAGATCAACTAATCTGCTGAGTTTCCTGCTGTTTCTCCAAAAACCGCTGAAGTATAGCATTAAATTTCTCCGGCTGACACAAATTACTAGGATCTAATGCGTTAGGAATGATCACTAACTGAGCATGTGGCAGCTGAGATACCATATCCTTCATACAATTAACTCCAAATTCACTAAAGTCACCTACAATACATAAGGCGGGACGCTTAAAAGACTTTAAGCATCTAGTGTAATCCACATGGCTCGTAGCCAGCCTTTGCCGATACAATTCCCGTGGACGTTTATCGAGAAGTCCTCTTCTAATCTCGTTATAAGCCAGATTCCAGCGTTCCCGGTACATCATACGAATCGAAGGCAGTACAAGCTCACTTGGAGCGTAATACATTAACCAACTGCAATAAGCAGCCATAAGCTGGATTTTACCGATTATCGTTGACGCCTGACTTCTACAAAAGCTATCCGCGACAACAATCGCTTTTACTCGCTCTGGATATTGCTTCGCAATATGTTGTACGACGAGCCCCCCATAGGCACTCCCAACAAAAACAGCCTCACGAATACCCAAATCATTCAATAGCATAATTATATCTAGACATTGAGTTTCAATAATCTCGTTTGGGGCCTGCAGTAATTCACCTGATTTGCCATTCCCCCGTAAATCACACAGAATCACTTTATATTTATCAGAAAAATACTCCAATTGTGGCTTGAACATACTATGTGTTAATCCATGTCCATGGATAAACACAACCGGAGTCCCTGTTCCATTGATTTCGTAATAGAGCGAAGTTCCATTCAGTTTAGCAATAGGCAAAGTTAACACCTCTTTCATAGATAGGTTCTACAACTATATCTGCTTTTTAACGCAGCAAAAAACCACAGAGGGATTCTCTGTGGCTATTCATCATCAAATACGCCATTCATCCTCTCTCCATACGCTTACGAGGTTAGCTGTCGGATTCGGGCAGTGAGAGTTGCCCTACCTGCATGGATGCATTTATGCACCTGGAACAGGATTCACCCCATAACTAGTACCGATTGTTACACTGGTTCCCAGTTGTTGGTTCCCCCGCTTTCCTTAACGGAAATTAAGCGGACTTCTTATGTAATTGTCAGTTATGTGATGAATCATACTCCGTGTAAGGTTTCTTGTAAAGTTGAGCCGTGGGCAAAATAATGTTGAAAGCCATGCTTTTCATTTCATATTGAGCATACACTTCGTTTTCTCTTTCTTTTTCTCTTGTTTACTCAATATATCTAAAAAAAGCCGAGCGGCCATCAGAGATCAATCCCTGAACCACTCGGCTTCGTTATACAATCATATGGCTACAACAGATCGGCGTTTTTCAATGCATGTTCCCAGCTCGGAAAAAAGAACAGCGCACTTCTCATAAGATCAGGATCGCTTTGCTTCACTTGTTTTTTGCTGATCGAGCTTCCATCGGTTTGAAGCTTTTTGATACGACTTAACACTTCATCAGCCTCCAAAGGAATTTCCATTGAAACACTCCTTTCTCAGTGACCTGGTTTCCAATCATTTTCTCCATAATATGCAAATTTATTCTTCATTTCGGTTTATACGAAATTAAACCAGCTGATAGACCGGTTGTTCAGCAATAAAGTAAGTAGGAATCATTGGGTATTTCTGTGCCAGAACTTCAGCTAAATATTTCATTCCTGGAGCTTCACTTTCCGCATGACCTAACATAATCAGCGCTTTTGATCTGCCTTGGTGGACAGCATCCCTCACATATTCTGGAGTTTCCCATTCGGGGCCCTCGCCAGCAATAATTAAATCAAGATTGTGCTGATTAAAAAGAGGAATAGCCATCGTTCCACCTCCTCTGTAACCTACTAATATCCCCACATGTCTGCATTTCTGGGATAGGTCTCCGGCAGCACGTACATAGGAGATGCCTAGCTTTCTTTTTATATATTGAGCCGCTTCACTTACCGTCATAGCTGGAATCGATAGGATTGTAGCAGTGGATTGCTGCTCAACCACATAGGCTGACCATTCAAGCTCTCGCAGCAAGCCCACCATGATCCCATCCGGTTGATGCCGATGCCAATAATCATGATAACGAAAAATAGCCAGTTCAGAACGCTCGATTACACTCAGTTTCGCAAGATATACAGGGTCATCCTCTAACCACTCACTCGTCTCATGATGACTGTAATACACACCTTCATGTGTGATCAACAAATTGGCGTTCATAGCAACCGTTCGTTCCACAACATATTGCGTAGCGCAAAATGCCGTAACCATCCCTGTAATCACCATTTCTGGATTCCCCGGCTTAAGCGTATCCACAGTCCCATCTATCTGTTCCATAGCTCCTATTAAATCTTCCAGAATCGTTCTAATTGTCACGCTCACTTTAATCCGCCCTTTGAGATCTACTCTACTAATCTATCAACGTATAAATAACCCGCCCTTAATCGATATAAGGACGGGTTCACAGTTCATTATTTGAGCAGCTTGCCCACTCTATGATTTCGTGGCAGAAGTGATAATTCGATGGAAAGCTGGCTTCGGCTTATGCCCTTCATCGAATAGGAACGGCCAGTTCTTCCGACCACGAACAGGGAAATCATCCAGCCAGGTATAGTCATCCGCTGCTCCCCAGAACGTGACCGAACTAATCACGTCCCGGTATTCTCTCAGCAGTGCGAACATCGCTTCATATCGATCTGCTTGAAGTTCGAGCAGCTCAGCAGGTACTGTCTTTAAGTCCATTCGTTTGTCCTCGAAACGGAACATGGATACATCCAGCTCAGTCAATTGAAGCTGAAGTCCTAACGAGGCATATTTCTCAATCGCTGCACGAATATCATCCAGACTAGGATCGTATAAATTCCAGTGTGCTTGCAATCCGACGCCATGGATCGGCACGCCTTGTTCCAATAGCGACTTCACCAGTTTATAAATTTTGTCACGCTTTAATGGATGGGATTCGTTATAGTCATTGTAGAACAACAAAGCCTTTGGATCGGCTTCATGCGCGAATTCAAACGCTTTGGCGATAAAGTCTGGACCAACAATGTCGAGCCACTTCGACTGGCGAAGAAGTTCTTCTCCCTCATCAGCGATTACCTCGTTTACAACATCCCAAGCATAAATTTCTTCCTTATAACGTCCTACAACGGTCTGAATATGTGATTTAACTCGTGCAAGCAGAATCTCTTTGCTTACAGGTCCTCCGCCCTTATCCTCAAACAGCCAGTCCGTTGTCTGGTTGTGCCAAATCAAGGTATGTCCGCGCATCGCCATATGATATTCCCTGGCGAAGGCAACCAGCTGGTCTGCTGCCCTAAAGTTATAAGTGTCCTCAAGTGGATGCAGACTTTCAAATTTCATCTCGTTCTCAGCGGTAATACTGTTGAAATGATAAGCAAGCAAATGCTCCTGTGATTGGATAGTTAATGGGTTGACGGCTGCGCCAATCTTGAAATCCTCTGCGAACACTGTCTTTAGTGCAGGCTCTGTAAAATCACTAGCTTGTCTCAACAAGTTCCCTCCTAACAAACGCTATTCATTATGACCGATAATCGAACCAATCAAAGTGGGCAGGTACCTCAGCTACTTTACCATGACCTGTCGCATATAAACCGATAAGAACACCTGTAAATCCATTTCCTTTTACGGCCTGTGGGGATAATGGGTATGCTGCCGCTGTAGATAGCTTATTCCATTCCTGCCCATCCAAGGAGAACAATAAGGTGTATTCGGTAAACTCCGCCTGTATTTTCAGATAAATTCGCTCAGCTGTAGTTGGTACTTCTGCTTCTACACGGGTTATTCCATCAATAGTTAATTGTGCTGCAATGACTCTATGGCCATCTTTTTGCACCAAGCCAACCTCATAATGTGCATGCTCATCCAATCTAGCACAAAGTCCAGCCTCTTCACCGTCCACGGTAGGGTTAAAATCCAGTAATGTACTCCATTCTGCTGAAGTATGCTGCTGTCTCCTTCCTATAAAGGCCACCTGTCCTATATCACTGAGACCCTTAGATTGACCCCGAAGAGATAACCATCCCGGGCGTTCATTTAGTGACCAGCTTCCCTCTGCCGGATTCCGCAGAAAGGCTAATTGCAACGGTAATACATGGTCATCAAAATCATATCTTCCGCTTGTCTCAGGTTTTGGCGAATGACCCGGTACACGTGGAACCTTCATCTCCAGTCCAACGGTATCTTCGTTATTATCAATCATAGGCCATCCATCTTCATTCCAAATTACAGGGGCAAGAAAGGTCTCTCTTCCTAGCACTGTATACTTGGAATCTACTAGACGTACTCCAAGGAATACGGCCCACCAATCCCCGTTACGATCTTCGATCAGATCAGCATGTCCTAGATACTGAATGGGACTATCAGTCCCGCGATGGGTCAATATCGGTTGCTCTAATCTTTCAAAAGGACCGTAAGGGGAGGAAGAACGACCGATAATTTCTCGGTGTTCCTTTGCCGTGCCGCCTGAAGCAGACATGATATAATACATTCCGTTAATTTTGTACAAATGTGGTCCTTCCGTCCAAGGTCCGCCATCCCCAGACCAGATGACAACAGGTTCTGTTAATGCTGCTCCTGTAGCAATGTCTATCTCATATTGAATAGCGTGGGAATCATAATCTGCTCCCTGCTGGGTGGTTACATATACCTTTCCATCCTCATCAAACATTAGGGAAGGGTCAATTCCTCCATAAGGAATACTAATCGGGTCTGACCACGGACCCGCTGGGTCCGTAGCCGTAACATAGAAATTCCCCTTCCCGTGTATTTCGGTCGTTATCATGTAAAACGTTCCTTCATGATACCGGATGGTTGGAGCAAATATACCTCCAGAGCTTTTGCTCTTACGTGTATCTAGCTGACTTACACGATCTAATACATGACCAACTTGTGTCCAGTGAATCAAGTCCTGGCTGTGAAAGATAGGCACCCCAGGAAAATATTCGAAGGAGCTACACACCAAGTAGAAATCATCCCCTGCTCGAGTGATGCTAGGATCTGGATAAAAACCTGGAAGTATTGGGTTCGTGTATGTGATTGGAGATGGAGTCATAATTCAACAAACAACCTTCCTATTATTTAATAGTGGGTGCAAGCTACTTATTCCTTCACGCTTCCTACGTTCATTCCAACTACAAAGTACTTTTGCATGAATGGATAGACTAGCAGAATCGGAACCGAAGCAACGATAGTAACGGCTGCACGAATGGACTTTGGAGTTACCAATGACCCCGCTGACTCCGCAGTTACCCCTGCCCCGTTAGCTACACTTGCGCTACTGTTGGCATTCATACTTGATTGTATTAGTTTCATTAATTCATACTGCAATGTACTCAAGTGCTGGCGGGAAGAGGTGTAGATAAAAGCATCAAACCATGCGTTCCATGCACCTACTGCGACAAAAAGGGCAATGGTAGCAAGAACAGGTTTACATAAAGGGAAGACTACTTTCATGAAAATCTTGAAATCCCCGGCACCGTCGATTCTCGCGGATTCCATAAGACTTTCATGTATGCTACCAATATAAGTACGAATAACGATCATATTAAATGCACTTATCATAGTCGGTATTACATATACCCAAAACGAGTTTAGCAGATGAAGCTCCTTAATAAGGAAATAGTTTGGTATCAGACCCGCATTAAAATACATGGTAAGGACGAAAATAATGGTAATCGGTTTGCGGAAAACATATTCTTTCCGGCTTAAAGTATAAGCAAGCATTGTGGTTAGAAATAGATTCAGGATCGTAGATATCACTGTTCGTGCAACCGAAATCCAAAAAGCAGGAATAATGGTACCTGAGGCAAAAACAGCTTTGTAGTTCTGTATAGTCCACTCCCTAGGCAATAGATAAATGCCGCCACGGATCGTATCGTTCCCCGCATTCAATGAAACTGCTATAGTATTTAGAAATGGATATAAGGTAACTATAACTATGCATACCATAAATACAGCATTAAAGGTACCGAACAATACTGGTTCAAGACCTATATTTCTCATGCGTCTTCCACCATTACTTTTTGGAGATTTATGAGGTAATAATTGAGTTTTCTCCATGATTATAACAGCCTCTCTTCCCCTAGCCGCTTCGAGGTCCAGTTAGCTAATAGCAGCAACGTTACACTTACGACTGTTTTAAATATACCACCCGCAGTGGCTAAGGAATAATTCCCTTGGCCAATCCCGTATTTCAATACAAATATATCTATCGTATCCGACCAGTCTGCAGTAAGACCGTTCCCTAACAAGAACGGAACCTCAAATCCGACATCCAGTACATGTCCTATGGACATGATCATCAGGATTACAATGGTTGGTTTAATTCCAGGTAATGTTACATTGAACATTTTTCTGTATCGGTTTGCCCCATCGATCTCAGCAGCCTCATATAAAGCTGGATCTATAGAAGCAATAGCAGCCAAGTAGATGATTGTACCCCATCCCACCTCTTTCCAGACGGTTGAAGCACCCACAATACCCCAGAAATATTTTCCTTCACTGAGCCAAAGGATTGGTGAGTCAATAAGATTTAATTTCATGAGTAAGATGTTGATAATCCCGTCGTTACCAACCGAAAGGGAGACACCTACAATCCCTGTTACAATGATCCAAGAGAGAAAGTGCGGCAAGTAGGATATGGTCTGCACGGTTCTTTTCCAAAATACATTTTTGATTTCATTAAGAAGTAAGGCTAATCCTATCGCGGTAATAAATCCTAGAATGAAATTAATTAAACCCATTGCCAATGTATTTCTAAATACCCTTAGAAAGGTATCGTCCGTAAATATTGCCTTGAAGTGCTTCAAGCCAACCCACGTTTGTTCGCCAAATGCCTTAGATGGTTTATAATCCTGAAAAGCCATGGTCCATCCCCAAACAGGTACGTACGCAAATAGTACAATATACAGCAGCAACGGAACTGACATCCAAATCAACTGTTTCTGATTCTTAATCAAGGTCATAGTAATCGGTTGCTTCTTTTTTCTTTTAGGATGCCGGTTAACTTTTTTTCCCGTTAAAATCTCATCCATATATTTTCTCCCCACATCATCCATATATTTCAGAAAGTGGTTGGCTAATAAGCCACCACTTTCTGATTTTTAAGCAAGCTCTAACTATTTAACACTCCAAGTATCAAATCTCCATTTAAGCTGTTCATTGATTCTGTCTTCGTAAGCTTTAATATCCGCTTTATGAAGTTCTCCAACAAATTCAGTCCAAACTTTATCGAAATCGGAAGGGCTAGCCAAGATTGCTTTTGGCAGGTACTTGGTTTTAACTTCTCCCATCTTCGTATCGGCAATTTTTGCTGGAGAATTTTCAACAAGATCTATCGACCAAGCTGGATAAGCCACTGGGTTCGGTCCAGGCTTACTGAAGAAATCTACATAACTGTTGAATCCATATGCGTCAAGGACTTCCTTGTCATACGCTTCCAACCCTGCTTTATATTCTTCTGGTTGGGCTGCCGCATCCGTTGAGTTACCGTCTGCAAAGTACCCTTGCATTTTAGGAGCAGTAGCATACCAAGCTTCTGCTTTGTTACTTAGCTTCCATGTTGCATCAACTGCGTTGTCCCGTTGTTCTTGGGTTCTTATAAAGCGACCGTCTGCCACTTGATAATCTTCGCCTTCAATACCCCAAGTGAGGGTTTTTTGCCAATCTTCTTGAATTAATGTGTCCATAAGTTTAAGGATTCTCACTGGATCCTTAGCATTGACAGTGATCCCGAATCCATTATTTAAGTTAAGAGCAGGGCGATCCAGATAATAATCTTTGGTGTTAGTATCATATACAAGAGGCAGACCTACATAAGTACTCATATCTTTCCCTTGTGTTTTGAGTGAATCTTCTGCTTTCTGGAAGTTCCAGTGCTGATCAAACATTCCCAGTACAGCTCCGCTGGACAATTTAGCTAAATATTGGTCATAATCCATTACAAATGCTTCTTTGTCAATAATACCCAACGCGTTCATATCATTAAGCTTTTTATAGTACTGCTTAGCATAGTCTTTATCCGCAAAGATTTCTGCTACGTTATCCTTAACTACTACTCCGCCATCATTAGGATGCCCGATCAGATGTTGAGGAGCGTTAAACAATCCCCAGTTTCTCCAGTCTTTGTTATGAATCTCAAACCCAATTGTTGGCTGACCATCAATGGTTGGATTTTTCTCTTTATATTTCACGATAAGATCGAAATACTCGTCCAAAGTTTTAACGGTTGGATAACCGGCATCTTTAAGTACGGCTTTCTGAATCCAGAAAGCTGGGCCAGAGTAATAGGTTGTATTCATCTCACCGTTATACGCACCATAGTTTGGAAGTGTATAAATGTGTCCATCATTGGGATCCTTCATCATGTTCCAGTAAGCTGCGTAATGCGCTTTCAAATTCGGAGCGTGTTCTTCAATCAAGTCCTCGAGAGGAATAAATGCACCTGCTGCCGTCAGTTGGGTATTGGAACTCATCAGATCTGGATAATCCGAACCGGCAATCATAACGCCAAGCTTCTGTTTAAGGTCTCCAGCCAAGAATTCAAAGTTGAATGATGCGCCTGTTTTTTCTTTGATCATCTTGTAAATTTTGTTATCTGGTGTGGGTTGCTGACCTGCTTCTCCAAGAAAGATACTAACTTCAAAAGGCTCTATCTTCTTGTCATCGGTTCCAGCTGCAGTTGCAGCTGCTGTTTCTGCCGGTTTGTTTTCCCCCTTAGCAGTATTACCGCTGTTATTTCCACCGCATCCTGCTAGAGCAAAACTTAGGGATAACACAGCAATCAGACTAAGTTTGAACTTTGATATTGACTTGCCCCCCATAAAGCACCTCCATATTTTGTTGGTGTAACCATATTGTAAGCCCTTACAAGTTAAATTATAGAGGTGATGATGCCATTGATAATACACCAGAACTAAAGGTGTACCCCCAAAAAGTTTAGGTATTCGTATGTTTAAATTCATTTGGACTCATATGCATCTTTTTTTCAAATTGTTTGAGAAACTGACTATAATTGGAATACCCTACTTTCTCAGCGATCTCACAGTTTTTCAGCTTATTGTGTTGAAGTAAACGTGCAGATTCCTTAATCCGGAGGTCATGCAGCTGCTCATTAAAATTAATGCCATTCTTCTTGATCAATAATTGTCCCAGATACACTGGATGCAGGAAGAATACCTCAGACAGCTTTTTAATTGTAAGATTTTCGTGATAATGCGCTTCAATATAGTTGTTGATTTCCTGTATAATCCCCTGTGATTTTTGGATTTGTTCTTTTAGAAGAATATCAATACTCGCCTCACCACATGATATAAGATTACGAATTAAATCGTTCAACTTCATCATCGAGTCCCGCATTTCGGGGATTGTTATCTGGGTTAACAAGGAGGATACCTGAACTTCACTAGCTTTCGAAGTAAACTCAACGATCTTATACATAATATGAATAACGATCTTCTTCACAACCTCTGGAGCGATGCGCATCTCACGAAAGCTGCGAGAGGCCAAGCCCACAGCTTGTTTAAAGCCTTTTATGTCCAGTGTGTTAATAGGTCTCATTAAGTCATCCATCAGTTGAATTTGATCATAGTGATAGCTGAAGGGACTATCTTTGGTTCCCTGATAGGTCAAGAATCCTGAATGATCCGAATTATAAAAATAATACATTAACGCTTCTTTCGCCGTTCGGTAGCTATTCGCAATTTGAAGCAAAGAGCCCTCGCTATCCCCTACTGCAATATACATGGCTTGCTTAGGGTGTTCATTCAGCAAGGGAGCTACTGCAGGATATATTGCAGCACCCTCATCAGACTCCGAAGGATAGCCGTATACGATTCCAAAGCAAAAAGCCTCCAGATCGATCAGAAACATCGATTCCGTATTCGTTAGGAGAGCTACTGCTTTCTCTCTGATTTCCGTATACATCGTCGGGTCTGTCTGTAGTAAACAAATATTCCAAAGGCTTTTGCCTTCCGATAGACGTGTAAGTACTGTAAAGTCTGACTTATCTTCTGCCTTCTCATTCAGAATGCTCTTAAGAAGAGAGACAACTTCCTCTGAGTTTGCCATTTGATTTAAGCTTCGCTTCTGAGTTTCCTGTTCTAATTCCCGATATATCTCCTTCAATTCTTCTGATGCCTCTTCTTCGAAAAGCGGTTTCATCAGATAATGGTTAATGCCATAACGTATAGCTGTCTTAGCATATTCAAACTCACTATAACCGCTTAGTATGGCAAACTTAATCGGTTTAGTCTCCTCTTGCTGCCAGGCGGAAACCATTTCCAGACCATTCATTAGCGGCATATTTACATCTGTAATGACAAGATCCGGCAGTAGCTGCTTTATTAACTGTAAGCCCTCTTTACCATTACTGGAGGTTCCACATACTTCAAAGCCAAGCGCCTGCCAGTCTATCCATAGCTGCATCCCCTCAAGAGCACTAGGCTCATCATCGATCAACAATACTTTGTATTTCATAGGCTCCCTCACCTTCTAGCTATTTTTTCGTTCCAGGAGCTTTAGCGGAATGCCAAACGTGACAACAGTCCCTTCATTCGGGACACTGCTGATTTCAAAGCGAACCTGATCTTCATAATATAGTTCCAGTCTGCGATACACGTTGCGGATTCCGATATTCGTTCCTGAAGAGGCTTCTTCATTTTGAACATTAAATAAAATTTCTTTAAGCTGGCTTGGTTCGATCCCTTTGCCGTTATCTGAAATCGTAACTTGCAAACGGCCATCCTCGATTTCCGTCTTTACTTTAATGATACCGAGTCCTTCTATGGCCTGCAGACCATGCTTACAGGAATTTTCTACTAACGGCTGCATGCTTAGCTTTGGAATTTTATATTGCAGCGACTGCTCATCGATCTCAAATTGATAGTCAAATTTATCTCTGAACCGGAATTTTTCTATTTTCAGATACATCTCAATGAACGTCATTTCTTCTTCCAATGTAACGAGATCTTCTTTCCAGCTAAGTAGTCTTCTGAGCAACTTGGATAAACTCTTAATGATGTCTGTAACGTCCGAATAATTATTTTTGGTACAGACCACTAAAATGGCATTTAAAGTATTGAAGAGAAAATGGGGATTCATCTGACTTTGCAAAAAATTCAGTTCAGCCCTTACTCTTTCCATCTCCAGGTTATTCTTTTGAATCTCTAGTTTGTATACATCGTTAATTAGAGAATTAATTTTAGTGGTCATTCTATTAAAGTTGTGAATCAAGTCACCAATCTCATCTTGTCCTTCATCGATTTGAATAAGATCGAATTTCTCATTCGTTACTTTTTGCATATGCCTAGACAACCGTTTCACCCGATAATTGTACGATCTTAACATCACATATAAAAAGGCGGTTGTGAGCAAGGTGACAATGGACGCCAAAATACCCGCATAAATTCGAATCTCCATAATCGCCTGAGCAATACGCTCCCCCTGCGTAACCCCTATAATTCGCCAGCTTTTTATATAACTAGCCCCGCCAACGGGTACAATATGTATGTCTTCCTTGTGCTCATCATCCTGAAGCTCGAACACAGGATAAGGATCCTTCGTACCCCTCTGATACCCGCTCTGAGCAGACATAATGATTTCATCCTGCCCGTTAACCAGGTAAAGACTCAAATAATCCTTTTCTCTAATTATAATGTCATATATTTTACTGAGATCCAGGTCAATTCTAAGCAGCTTCTCATAGGTATTCAGTGAGCTGTATACATCCATTCGCTCAATTACACTTAAATACGGGGCATTAGAAGCCACATTAGGCGCTGCGCTCATTTGATAAGCAGCAAGAAACATATGTTTATTCGCAGCACTGAACTGCTTATACCACTCACTCTCCCTTACCTTGTCCGTGATGACCTGATAGTTACTACCGGAAACAATGGAGTCATTATTCGTAAATACAGTAATTCGTTCAAGTTGATTGTTAACTGGCATATAACTGTTCATCCGATCTCGAAGCTGTTCGTCGAAGGTGTCATAAAATTCAATCAAGTTCCCATACCTCCGCTCTAGCAATTCATACAGATTCTTATCTGAGGACAGCGTATAACTAACTGCTACTCCTCCCTCAATGAAATCTTGAATATCCTTTCTGGCCCTCTCTAAAGATATTTCTAAGTTTTGCTGTTCTCTGGATTTGATCAAATCGGAAATCCGATCCAAAAAAACAAGGTTAATAATAATAATAGGGAGTAGAACGCCTATAACGTAAATGAGGGAAAATTTGTAGTTCAGTGGAATGTCATTCACTACTTTTCTAAATCTGAATTTTTTTCTCTCCATACGAAACACCTTGCTTCCCCTTGAGCTATTAGTTTTTATTTTCATTTTTATAAACCGATGGGACTACCCCTACAATCAGCTTGAACTTATCAATAAAATAGTCTGTGTTTGAGAATCCCACCTGCACCGCAATATCCGATATTTTCAGCTGCGTTCGCTTAAGCAGACTTTTGGCTTCCTCAATCCTTTTGGCATTTAAATATTCACTAAAGCCCTGCCCCGTTTGTTTCCTGAATACCTGTCCCAAATAGGTAGAATTGATATGAAATTGCCGTGCTAAATCCTGAAGCTTCAATTTATTCCTAAATTCACGATCCACACACTGAATCACCTTGTAAATCGTATTTTGTTCATTCTGCTGCTCTAATTCAGATAGATAGACCGTCGCCAGCATACACAGACTTTGAACATAACGGCTTAATGCAAAATAATCATTTAGTTCACCTAGATTTCCATACTCTTGCTGAAGCTTTATCATCATCGTATCCGGGATACCATTCATTTGGGCTATCAGTGTACAGATCGTAAGCTCTAAATGAGCCACCTGGGCTTGCACGACCTCAATCGTCAACAGATTCTCTACGAAAGAGGCGAACGCTTCTTTTACACAAGGTTGTATCTGTTCTAAATCATTTGCCAGGACCTTATCCAGCAGCTGTTTGAAGTGATCCTCATGGTGTTCCTTCTTCTTTAGAACCCTAAGCTCGCTATAATAAAAGATCCCCCTCTTCTGCTGATGTGTCTTTCGTTTCCATACATCAAGTGCCTGAATATAGATTTCTCGAATCGAGCATATGCCTACCATTCTAGTGCTAATCGCCAGGAGTACCGGTTCATGTAAATGTTCAGCGATATCCGAACGAATCTGGTTTACAATAGCTTCCAGACTCTCATTCCCAATAGAAGCAGACTCAAGAATAATCCCTGTTCTTCCCGATCGATCCTGAAAGAAACGGGTACATTCCTTGGGAAAATAGTCGACGATCCGTGGATGCAATGGATTGATAGACATGGCTGGTTCGATAAGAATACACATTAACTCTGCATTCGCTTGAAGCTTCAACGTGCTCTGGGTTAGAAGCTCTAAATTTTCGTTATACTCGCCTTGTAATAGGCGGTTGACGATATTATTTACGACAAAGAATTGCTTCTTATCAAGCTCCTGATTGGAAGCGATTTCATTTTGAATCATAGGCGTAATCCTGCTTAATAAGGACTCTATTTCTTCATCATCAATAGGTTTTAATAAATAGTCATTCACTCGTTGCTGCAATGCCGTATGCGCAAGTTTAAAATCGTCATACCCGGTCAATACCACAAATTTCGGAGGCTTTGGCATCACTTCATTCAACTGTGTGATAAGCTCGAGACCATTAATAACCGGCATATTAATGTCCGTTAGGACCAATTCTGGTTTATATTCCTGTATAAGTCTCATAGCTTCTGAGCCATTATGGGCTTCCGCGCACACTTCAAAGCCGTATTTTTCCCAGTCAATCATCGTTCTCAGCCCTTCAAGCACCCAGGGCTCATCATCCACGATCAGAACCTTCAGCATGATGTTCACTCCAATCTCCTAAGATAAGGCTCGCTTTCTTATGAAAATATATATTATGCTAACACAATTGAATATTGTTGTGAATTCATAATTTTCCCTTCTTTTGCTTAAAACAGTACTTTTAAATCTGGTAAAAGCATAAAAAAACGATGTATCCAGACTTTCAGACACATCGAGTTCAGTATGTTTTTAGTTAATAAGCTACCTTCGAACTAAGGTTGTTCTCGTGATTGATTAACCATTCTTTTCTTGCAATGCCGCCGCCATAGCCCCCTAATTCACCATTACTATTGATCACGCGATGACACGGAACCAAGATCGATAATTGATTCGCTCCATTAGCTCTCGCTACAGCTCGACAAGCCGAAGGGTTGTTTATATTCTCTGCAAGCTCCTTGTAAGAGACCGTCTGGCCTACTGGAATTCTTCGAAGTTCATTCCATACCTTTTGCTGAAAATCAGAGCCTAAATAACGAATCGGTGATTTAAACTCCGTAAGTCCCCCTTCGAAATAAAGAGTTAATTCCTCTTCAATTTGCTCTAGCACCGGTACTTTTTCAGGCAAAATAGTTGCATTCAAGCGAGTACGTAATTTCTTAATTTCGCTCTCAAGTCCCTTTCGATCCACAAATTCCAGCAGTAAAAGGCACTCTTCATCTGAGATCGCAAGCATAGACCCTAATATCGTTTCTATCCAGGTACAGTACAGCACTTTAATCTGCTTGGAATGATTCGGGACCGTCCCCATCGTTCTTGAAAAAGCATCCCTAAACCCATTACTCGAATCGTAACCGCTGTCCAGTTGTACGTTTATGATAGAATCCCCATTCCTGATATGTTTGAATGCCAGCCCTAAACGTCTGGAACGCGCATATTCAATAAATGTCATTCCAAATTGCTTCTTAAATTGCCGGCGTGCTGTATTTGCACTTATCGACAGCTCATCAAAATCTTTATCGGTCCATTTTCTTTCTGGATTACGTTCAATAGCTTCGACAAGAAGCTTTACTTCTAAGGACATTTTCGTGGGATTAGACAAAGGCTGGCATCTTTTACAAGGTCTATAAGACGCTAACAAAGCTTCTTTGGCTGTTGCGAAAAACTCGCAATTTTCTTTATAAGGCTTTTTAGCGGGGCAAGTTGGCCTGCACATAATACCTGTTGTTCTTACGCCGACAAAAAATACACCTTCATAATTGGAGTTTTTTTCAACTAACATCTCATAATATTTATCGATTTGCTGTTTATTAGTAATCATAGTTTCGTTAGCTCATTTCTGAATAATGTGCAGGTAGCTGCAGAATGGCACGAGCATCTTCTTGAAGATTATGCTGTGCTTGAAAGTAACTATGCGGTCCATAGCTAATTCTTTTTACGCCAAGCTCTTGCAATTCAACATTTGAAATCATACCATCCATTACCATAACATTTACAGGCAGTGGTGACTGCTGCACAAAATATTCAATCAAGTTTCGATCGGTGAGTCCCGGTATAAAAATTCCATCTGCTCCAGCAGCAGCGTAAGCACAGGTACGCTCAACTGCTTCATTCACTAAATCCAAAGAATGCTCCCCATTTTTGAAAAAGAGATCGGTTCTGGCGTTAATAAACACACTTTTTTGAAGTTTGGCTGCCACTTGCTGTATAGTTCGAATACGATGACTTTGTTCCTCGATTGCCCATAATTCATCATTCGGATGATTCACCTTTTGATCTTCGAAATTGATCCCACATATATCTAATTGGAATAATTGTTCTATGTTATTGGCTAAAGATTCTTCATTTACAGCATACCCACCTTCAATATCTACCGTCAATGGCACAGATACATGTTCTGCTATTCTCGCAACAGCCCGCAGTAGCTGCTCAAATGAGAGCTGTTCACCATCCGAATACCCCCATGCATCCGCCATAGCGAAGCTGCTTGTGGCTATAGCCTTTGAACCGGCTTTTTCTATCGCTATAGCCGAAGCTACATCCCAGCAGTTATATAGCATTAGCGGATTTTCTTGATCGTGCAAAGACTTAAAATAGTCATAGTCATTTCTGTTCATCAGTGGTCATCTCCATTAAATAGAATAGCACCACTATATAATAGACAATGATTCGCCATACCAGAAAAATTAACACCAATCTTTTTTCGCAAAAAAAAACACCGATTGATGATCTCATCCTATAAGGACCTGATCATACCATCGATGTTAGTATACAGTTTAAAGTTCCACCTTACGGAGTGATGGTTTGGAGGATGGCTTAGGTGACTTTTCCCCTGTTCGCATCGGTATGATTTGTGGTGCAGCAATTCCGATCAGAACAACGAAAATTCCAACCCAGCGAAGTAGGGATACTTCTTCTTGCAGGACTAACACGGAGGCTACTACAGCTGCCGGCAACTCTGCCGCTCCAAGAATCGTACCCAGACCTGATCCCAGTTTCGGAACACCAATAGAAAAGAAAAGCACAGGAATAACTATACCAAATAGCCCTAAAGGAAGACCATACTTCCAAAGTCCATCTGTAAGTGTTCCGTCATAAATAAAGGAAGGGGAAAAAACAACCATAATAATAATCATTGCACTTGTAGTCATATACAAGCTTTTATTCACAGCAGGTACATGAGTAGCCACTCTTCCACTAACAAAAATATAAAAGGCAAACGACACCGCAGACATCAAACCGAAAACAATACCACTCGTAGTCATTTCGCCTACACTAGGTTCTAGAATCCCCCCAGCTAATATGGTTCCTATCAAAAGAATAACCATTGAAATTATTTTCTCTCGACTAGGCCATTTTCTATCTACAACAGCCTCCAGAATCACACCAATCCAAGTAAATTGGAATAAGAGAACGATCGCAATCGAAGCAGGTAATTGTTCAACGGCAAACCCATAGAAAATACCCGTCATACTAATGGTAATCCCCGCGCCTAATAACGAAGCACCTACCTTTAGTCCGAGTTTTTTCCGGGAAAATAATACAACTAACAAGAGCAGCATGCACCATCCAAAAAAGTATTGCGACCCGACCAGTTGCTGCATTCTAAATCCATCGTTCATTCCAAGCTTGACGATCGTTGACAGCGATCCATAACTACATGCTCCTATAAATACTAGTAAAGCATATTTGAGTAACTTCATATTCATCGTAATCTTCTTTCCTTTCTGTTGAACCATCCTATTGAACCGTCCAAATCACATAATAAAGCCCCTTGTCATCGAAATGACAAGGGGCGACTGAAACCAAAGAATACATCTTTGACAAAATTCCGCCACTCCATCCACTGGATAGAGTTTGGTTTATTTACTTATAACAATACGAATTATAATATGATAAATCACACAGGGTGTCAACTTGAAATGTTTGCAATAACTTTATTTCGGTTATATTTCAAACTCTTCTGTTGAATTTGAAAGACCACCATTCTGTACACCACTATTATTGGCTACAGCAAGAACATACACCTTATATTTGACACCTTTAACAATTGAATCTCCGTTTACATCCCTTGTCGCAGTGAATATTGAAGGATTAGTCCCGTTAGGGGTTACAGACGTATAATACGAGGATCTCACCTCAATAGCATCCGCAGAGCCAAAGCCTTGTTTGGAAGGAACCACCAATACTCGATATTCAGAAATATTGGACTCATTGGCTGATTTGACGAAACTAATCAGGATTCTGCCATCGTCCTCTTTATACGTTACATTGGTTACAGAGATCACTGGGCTCTTAGTTGTAGACAACGTAATGACCGATGACTCCCCGGATAATGCATTGGGACCTGAATAATTACTACCACCCACAGCTAACACGTACACTTTATAACTAATTCCAGGCTTTATTAAATTACCACGTACGTCTCTGGCGGAAGAATCTAATACTTGACTGGTACTGTTGCCTGATGTACTTACCGAGGTGTAATTAGCACTCGATACATTATTAGCGTCAGACAGGCTAAAGCTACTGTAATAGGACGTAGGTACCACCATAATCCGGTATTGGTTGATGTAAGTTTCATCTGTGGCATGGCTAAACGACACCTTTAAATCCCGGCCATCACCATAGTCATTTACATCGCTGACACTCAAGTTTATAACGGCTTTTACGCTAGAATCATTCAACAAAGTAATGACGGATGAAGCGGAAGAGAGCACATTCGAATCCCAATAAATCCCGCTTCCGATGGATAATACATATACTCTATAGCTAGTTCCATTCTTTATCGAAGCTCCGAGAACGTCTCTAGTTGACGAATTCAATACTTGACTGGTCGAAGATCCAGATGTACTCACCGATGTATAGTTGCTACTTGATACATTATTCGCTTCAGCTAAACTAAAGCTACTATAATAGGATGTGGGTACTACCATAATCCGATACTGGCTAATATAGGTTTCGTCCGTCGGATGAGTGAAGGACACTCTCAAATCTCGGCCATCACCATAGTCGTTAACGTCACTGACACTCAAGTTTGAGACCATACTCACACTAGAATCATTCAACAACGTAATGACCGATGAAGGTGATGAAAGCACATTGCCAGTATTACTGCTTCCAATAGATAAAATATATACTTTATAGTTGACTCCATTCTTTATCAAAGCTCCACGTACATCTCTGGTTGATGAAGTCAATACTTGATTGGTTGTAGTACCTGTTGTACTCACTGCTGTATAGTAGGCACTCGATATATTATTGGCTTCAGCTAAACTAAAGCTACTGTAATATGACGTCGGAACTACCAGGATACGATACTGGCTAATATAGGTTTCGTCCGTCGCATGAGTAAATGATACCCTCAAATCTCGGCCATCATTATAGTTGTTAACGTCGCTAACACTTAAGTTAGAAACTCCTATGTTGGACAGCGTAATTGCAGATGAAACAGAAGATAATACATTATTTGCTGCATTACTGCTATCAATCGCCATGACAAACACTCTATAGCTCACGCCAGTTTTAACAAGAGCTCCGTCCACATCTCTGGCTCCTGAAGATAAAATTTGCGTGATATTATTTCCCGTCTTGCTGACTAACGTGTAATTAGCACTGGTCACATTATTTGCTGTAGCTAAATTAAAATTCGAATAATTAGTAGCTTTGACAACAAATATCCGATAAGAACTTACCTTCGACTCATCTGACAGCTTATTGAAGCTGACCGATAAATCTCTTCCATCCCCATAATCACTTATATCATTTACTTGTACATTATTTATTGCCGCAACAGTCTTATTCACTAGTGTCATAGTGGAGGACCCACTAGAAAGTGCACTGGCATTACTTCCTTTGCCAATCGTCAAGACATAAGCTACATACGCTTGATTACTCTTAATTGAATCACCATCAACAGTCCTCGAAGCAGAAGTCAAATTAATCGAAGGATTAGTACCTGTTGGTAATACCATAGAATAATTGTAAGAGGTTATCGTTTGTGCGGACGACAAGTTGAGAATATTCCCTGATTTCACAATCAAAACACGGTAATGATCCACTAGTGACTCATTTGCCGCTCGAGTGAAACTAACCTGAAGATCGCGGCCATCACCGAAATCACTCACATCTTGTGCTACTACGTTCGATACTGGACCAGCATTTCCAACGTTCGAGGCTGAAGTCGTTATCGTTACAACCTGCGTCTTGGGGTTCCATCCCACTTCATGGCCCAGCGCTTCACTGACGAACCTTGTTGGAACCATCGTCCTTCCCTTCAGATTCAAACCAGGCACGTCTAGCGTTACAGCCTTATTGTTAATGGTTGCTGTCTTTGAGCCAATCTTTAACATAATCGTTGTATCATCTTTAGTTGCCGTTACAGTTTGTGCTTTTTGATTCCACTTGATGGTGGCATTAAAGGCTTCAAAAATAGCCCGCAGCGGTACCATCGTCCGCCCGTTCACCATCACGGGTGCTTG
The DNA here is from genome assembly GCF_976954365.1 of Paenibacillus sp. Marseille-Q9583. Taxonomy (NCBI): domain Bacteria; kingdom Bacillati; phylum Bacillota; class Bacilli; order Caryophanales; family Paenibacillaceae; genus Paenibacillus; species Paenibacillus sp. Marseille-Q9583. The sequence goes on along the minus strand of NZ_CDRJTB010000025.1, from coordinate 39,195 downwards.
ATCTGTTGACAATCGAACCCCGTCAATAATAATACTGATCGGAGTAGCGGCCTTTACAGATGATTGAAACATCATCGGAAAGACTACTAAAACTACTAAAATTGAAATCCATAACTTCTTCACAGATCCACCCTCCTGGAATGACGAATACATTTTTTACCTACTCATTTGACGCTTCTAACTATATAAAAGTTTCATGATTTATAGGTTACAAAAAAATAATCTTGACACCCATCACCCCATGATGAAAGACGAGCTATGCACTCAGAGAAATAAAAAAGAGAGAGCAGTATTTCCACTCTCTCCCCAAGGCTTACACCTTTCTGACTTGCGACCGATACATTAAAAATAGGAAATATGGAGCCCCAATCAGCATTATAATAAGACCCGATGGAATTTCTTTCGGCGCCATAATCGTTCTCCCCAGCGTATCCGCAATCACGAGCATTAATCCGCCAAGCAATCCTGACAGAACAATGGATCGTCTCGTATGATGCCCAATCATCATACGTACTGCATGGGGCGCCATAAGTCCGAGAAAACCAATCGTTCCTACACTCGCTACGGCCCCCGCTGCAAGCATCACACCGATAATCATGGCCCAAAGCCGAGTTCCGCGAACGGGCAAGCCCAGACCTGTTGAACTCTCATCCCCAAAAGCCAGTAAATCGAATCTACGTCCCAAATAATAAGCCAATGGAACGAGTACAATCAGGAAGATAAACAAGCTATTAAATTGACTCCAGCTTCGTCCGTAAGTCGAGCCCGTTAACCAAATTAAAGAGCTGCTGCTCCATAAACTGCCCTTAACGATCATGACCTGTATTCCCGCAGAAGCAATTGCTGATACTGCAATTCCAAGCAGGATAAGGACAGATGGATTCAAGGCTCTACGCCATGCCATAACAAACACAAAGGCTGCAGCCAAAGCACCACCCGCAATTGCTGCAATAGGGACTGCTAATACCGTCAATGCCGGAAAAGCGACCATTACGGTTAACGCCCCCAATCCAGCACCCGAGGTCACACCAATAATGGAGGCGTCAGCCAGCGGATTTCGGACAGCGCTTTGAATCAAGACACCGCTAATGGCAAGCGCGATACCGCCTCCAGCCGCAACGAGTGTACGCGGAAGCCGTAAATTCAGCAGGACGGAATAAGATCCATCTCCACTTTGGATAAGACTGCTCAGTAGCTCGCTAATCGGTATTCTCGTTCCCCCAAGTGACAAACTCACAAGGATAACTGTAAAGAGCAGTACGGTCATGATTATCACCGCCGGAACAAAGCGCATCCGAAGCGCAGTTCCACCTATATTCATAGATGACTGACCTGAGCCTGAACCCGATATATTTTTCATCTTGGTGAGCACCAGCCATATGAGCCAAGGCGCTCCAATAATCGCCATAACCGCCCCAACTGGCATCTCACCTACACTGCTACGAACCATACGCGCAAGCGTATCCGCTGCCGTAATGAGCAGGGCTCCCCACAGCGCACTTGCAGGAATGAGCAGGTGATGCTTTCGAATACCGCTAAGCCGAACCAGATGAGGAGCCACCAGACCAACAAATCCGATCGGACCGACCACGCTGACCACGACCGCAGCCAACAATACAGATAAACCTAGACCTAACCCCCGTGCCAATCCAACACGTTGCCCAAGTGAGCGGGCAGTGGACTCATCAAGCTCCAACGCGTCAAACTGCCTACCTGCGAGCATAGCTGCTATTAGCAATGGAATAACAAAAGGCCAGGCATACTTAACACCATCCCAATCTAGCTGGATCAGTGAACCTGAGCCCCATAAGAATAGGTTTTGCGTTTCATTCTTGTTAAAAATATGTAGGGCTGATGTAAATGCTCCAAGAACCATAGACACGATCATACCTGATAAAGCCAGACGGACAGGTGTAGCCCCCTTGCCACCGCTCAGCAAATAGGCGGCTAATGCCGCAATCAGTCCCCCTGCTACTGCAAGCAAAAATGGGAACTCATGCTGCAAAGCTGGAAAAGTAACCATACCTAGGACAACCATAAAATAAGCTCCGGCATTAATCCCGAGTGTATCTGAGGAAGCGAGCGGATTCTTCGTTATCGTTTGCAATAATGCTCCAGCCGCAGCTAGAGCGGCCCCAGCCAGTAGGCCAATCACCGTACGCGGCATCCGGATATCCCAGAGCAGATTATGTTCCATCACATCCTGACGGTTCAGCAACCCCTCTAACACTGTAGCTGCAGGGATTTTGGCTTCACCGAAGCCTAGACTTAGAATGGACAGAACAAAGAGGGCAGCAAGGCCGCCCCCAAATATTCCAATGATTCGCCAAGTCATTCCGCTTGAGGCTTCTTTGCTGCTCTTCCCGTTCATAAAAGCACTCATTTCGTTAATGTATTTATAACTTCATCCACAATAACTTTGGAGGATATCGGACCGCCGAACACCCAAGTAGTACTGCTCAATCCGAAGGTGCGATTCCCTTTCACAAAGTTAAGGCCGTTCCAAACGGAATTATCCTTCAGTTCTTTCGTGAAAATATTATCATCCTTCTGGACGATATACATCAGGTTAGTATCCTGAACAGCCGGCAATGCTTCAACCGTTGAGGTAGTAAATCCGTAAGCTTCGAATTTTCCGGGTTTCCAGTCGTTCTTCAGACCAATCCGATCCAATGTTTGTACAGCAAGTGAGTTATCTGTAAAAAGACGTAATGTTGCAGCATTCTGATAGCTGTATGCTTGCGTCAGCACGTAATTCAAGCCTTCCTTACCTGCTTCAGTCAGCTTTGTCTTTGCTGCTGCATAATGGGCATCCAAGTCAGCGAGGACCTTGTCACCTTCAGCGGTTTTACCAACAGCCGCTGCAATCGTTTTGAAGGTATCTTCCATAATCGTGTACTGATCACCTTGTCCTTCTTCCGGATACAGACCGAAAATCAGCGTTGGAGCGATGCCTTTTAATTGATCATAAATTCCTTCATGTCCACCCGTATTAGCAATAATCAAATCCGGCTTTAAAGAAGCTATGGTCTCCAAATCTGGCTCGTCACGTGAGCCAACATCCGTCACGCTTGCATCGAGTGGCGCTTCAGAAGTTACATATAACTTGTAGTTTTCGTTATCGGCATTCCCCACAGGCTGAACTCCGAGCGCGATGATGTCCTCCGTAAATGTCCATTCCAGCACCACAACCCTTTGTGCAGGCTTATCCAGCTTAACCTCGCCTTTAGAATCTTTTAATACGATCGGACCGCTTGTAGATTCACTGCTTGCGTTTTCAGAAGCTGGTTTGTCATTTGCTCCCACGTTCGATGTTGAATTATTCTTTTGGTTAGTACCACAGCCTGATACTACCAATATGATAGCAATAACCATAAATAAACTAATTAATCTTTTGTGCATCCTCTTTATCCCCCTGTATGTAACGCTCAAAGTTATATTCTATGATAATTGTTATCATTCTATTGATAATGATTATCATAGATAACATAATAGTTATCTTATACGTGATTCCAGCGAAAGTCAAAGTTAAAATTTAATATAGAAGGATTTTTCTCTAAAAAAAATCCTAATAAATCAAGGGCTTCCTTGATCATTAGGATGTTTGCTACTCCATTTTTTGGTTTGTAATTCTTTCAATGTGTATGGTGAGATACAACATTTCATCATTTGTTAATTCACGATTATATGTTTTGTCAATATAGATTTTTATTTTCTCAACGCTGGCGAAAGCTTCTTTGTATTGCTCCTTCACTAAATTAAATAAGCCATTCTCATTATCTGGCGGTGGAGTGCCATTGATGAGACGTTGTGCAAAAAATTTCAAGTGAGTGATAAACCGATAATAAGCGAGGGACTCCTCATCATACTCTAGTCTAAAATGATGTTTCACGATATTTAAGATGTCATTCATAATCTTCGTAATATTCACCATATTCGGCATCTCTTCATTCAGTTCAGCATTCACCAGATGGAGAGCAATATGTCCAGCCTCATCCTCGGGAAGGATAATGCCAAACCTTGAATGAATAATTTGAAGTGCAGCTTTTCCAACCTCATATTCTTCCTTGTAGAACTTTTTGATCTCCCAAAGCATGGCGTTTTTAATCTTCATCCCTTTTGAGAATCGCTCTAACGCAAAGCTGATATGATCGGTCAGACTGATGTAGATACTATCATCCAGCATTTTACCTAGCTGCAGCTTGGCGAAATTGATAATCTCTTCTGAAAGCTCCATATGCTCTATTGGAATCTCAGAAAGCAGTGTTTTTAGCTTATCTGAAAGCTTTTGATTGCTTAAAGTGAAGATCTTTTCAATTTTGTCTTCTTCTAAATAGTCCCCTTGTTTTTTCTTAAAGGCAAGTCCTCTTCCCATGACTACCAGTTCAAAATTAAGATCATCTATGACAGTAACAACATTGTTGTTTAACACTTTTTCAATCCGCATAATGCACCCCATTGTAACAAAAATTAAAAAAGGCAAAACCAAAAGTAACCATTAACAAATGGCTAAACTTCGGGTTTTGCCTGCACGACCAGTAACAATCCACAATTATTAATTTATAAAAATCATACCATGGACTTATTTAATCGACAAGCATCTAACAATCCTTTCCATTATGCGCAGCTAGTTATATTTTTATAATGTTTTTCATAAAAAATCGACCTCTCAGCATTCGGACTAAGAGATCGATTTCGTGTTAATTCTTATGGTCGGCCACTAAATCAAACGACAACCGTCATCAAATCTTCGCCCGGCGTGATCACTGCCTTTTTGGTGCCAATAACATCACTATAGTTAGCTGTATTGGTGATAATAATCGGTGTTGTGCTTTGATAGCCTTCATTTTTTATTTGTTCGAGATCAAATTCAATCAGTAGGTCTCCCTGTTTAACCGTTGCTCCTTCTTCCACTTTCACATCAAAATATTTACCCTTTAACTTCACAGTTTCTATACCGATATGGATCAGAACTTCAACGCCATCATCCGATACGACTGCAATACAATGACCTGTTCTGAAAATGGTGGATACAACCCCGCTTACCGGGGAGTACAGCTTACCTTCTGAGGGTTCAATTGCCACCCCCTTGCCCATGGCTTCAGAAGCAAATGCAGCATCATCTACTGAGGATAAAGGGATAACGTTACCAGCTAGAGGGCTTACAACAGTCGTACTTTTCACAGCGTGTGGGAGAATAACTTCGCTCTTTTCAGTATTCGTCTTTTCTTCTACACCATTCGATGTTTCTTCCACAGCATTCGCTTTCTTTTTGTCTTCAAAACCAAAGAACATCGTAATCACCGTAGCCAATATAATCGTCCCAAGAGCTATGATCGCTTGAATAGCCAAAGGATTGAATGCTGGAAGACTTAATACGCTCACAAATGCGAATACTTCCATTTTTACACCAGCAAGACCCGACATTGCTCCACCTAGACCACCGGCAATGGATACATAAATAAAAGTCCGTTTGTAACGTGTCAACAATCCGTAAATAATAGGTTCAGTTACGCCTGAGAGCGCGCCAGGTAAAAAGGTACTTCCGGCCAATGTTTTCAACTTTTTGTCTTTTGTTTTCAAGAAAATCCCTAAGGCGACACCAAGTTGAGCGAAAATAGCCATACCTGCCATTGCATAGATCGGATCTCCACCCTTAGCAATGTTTTCAAGAATAATCGGAACGAGTCCCCAGTGTAAACCGAGTACGGTCAGGTACGTCCAGGAAATCCCCACAATTGCACCCGTAATAATACCACTCTTGCTACTGAGGAACACAATAGCGTCTCCGATTAAGTTCCCTACATTTACTCCAAACGGTCCGAAAACCAAAATGGTCAAAGGAACAATCAACATCAAACATAACATAGGTACCAAGAACAATTGTAAATCCTTGTGTATAAACTTTCTTAGTTGCTTATCTAATAAAGCATATATACAGATGGCGATGAAAATCGGAAAAACGCTCGATGAATAATCCGACATTACTAAAGGAATACCTAGAAAATGTGGAGACTCAACACTGGCTAATCCCGTAATATTAGGTTCGAGTAACGCTGCACCGATAGCGCCCCCTACATAAGCATTTACACCGAGTCTAATCGATAACGTAATGCCCAGGAAAATTGGCAGAAAGTAAAACACAGCATTACTAGCGCCGGCTAGTACTTTGTAAGTCTCTCCATCCGCCGCTAAAACATTTAACGAAGTCAGTACAGTTAATAGCGCTTTCAACATACCCGCACCCGCTAAGGCACCAATTAAAGGCGAGAAGCTTCTAGAAATCACATCAAAAATCAGGGTTCCTATAGGTTTCTTAACCGTATTATCGCCAGAATTACTACTAGGGGATATGGATTTGCTTATCTCTTTATAAACATCAGCAACATGGGTACCCACAATAACTTGGAATTGTCCCCCTTTGCTAACTGCACCAATAATCCCTTCCATTTTATCCAGCTTTTCTTTATCAACTCTCTGTTCATCATTAAGCGTGAATCTTAGTCGAGTAGCACAGTGAATTACGTTGTTAATATTTTTCTCTCCACCGACAGATTGAATGATGTCTTTACCTAGCTGTTCATAACTCATTATCCTACACCCCTTTGGTAACCGATATATTAATCAATCGAGAAGGAATGAACGCAAAAAAACCTAAATCACATTCATGCACGAGAGAGAAATCTCCCGTAAACATAAATGAAACTTAGGTTTTGCCTGCTATGCAGTAGCAATCCTGATATCCGATTAATTGTTATTTACAAATTAACATGTTCAATTCATGATGTCAACCGACATCCTAGAACAGGTTCTGTCCATTTGATTCAATCACTTCTTTGTACCAGTGGAAGGACTTCTTCCGGTATCGTTCAAGAGTACCTGAACCATCATCATGACGGTCCACATAAATGAAGCCATAACGTTTCTTTAGTTCGGCACTCGTTGCGCTAACCAAGTCGATGCAGCCCCAGCTTGTATAGCCTATAACCTCTACCCCGTCAGCAATAGCTTCCGCGACCTGAACCAGATGATCTCGTAAATAATTGATCCGATAGTCGTCGTTTATTACCTTTTCGCCGTTCCCATCTAATACCAGCTGATCGACAGCACCAAGACCATTTTCCACGATAAACAGCGGTTTCTGATATCGGTCGTAGAACATATTCATAACATAACGCAAGCCTTGTGGGTCGATCTGCCAGCCCCATTCGCTCGCTTCCAGATACGGATTAGGCACCCCACCCAGCAGGTTCCCTTCTCCTCTGATCTGTTTCTCTGGATCAGCCGTTTCACAAGTGCTCATATAGTAACTGAACGATATGAAATCCACAGTATGCTTCAGAATCTCTTCGTCCCCTGGTTCAAAATGAATGTGAATCCCATTTTCTTTGAAGAACCGCTTCATATAGCCAGGGTAATACCCTCTAGCATGAACATCCGCAAAGAACATATTTTTGTGATCACTTTGCATTGCCTTGATCAAATCGTCCGGATGCGGAGTGAGCGGATAAATCGGCATACTGAGCACCATACACCCGATCTGGAAATCAGGATTGATTTCATGGCCGATCTTCACAGCCAGAGCACTTGCTACGAACTCATGATGAATGGCCTGATACAGATCCTGCTTGCTCAATTTCTCCAACGGCGTATTGATCCCGCCACTCATAAATGGGAACTCAAGAATGGAGTTAATCTCGTTAAAGGTCAGCCAATATTTAACCTTGTTCTTGTAACGATTATATATCGTTCTCACATAGCGCTCGTAAAAATCCACCATCTTACGGTTAACCCATCCATCATATTCTCTTGCCAGATGTAGCGGAGTTTCATAATGGGAGATGGTCACCAGTGGCTCGATACCGTATTTATGACACTCATCGAATAGGTCGTCGTAAAACTGCAGACCTTTTTCATTGGGCTCCAGCTCGTCACCTTTTGGAAAAATCCGGGACCAGGCAATGGAAGTCCGGAATACTTTAAAGCCCATTTCCGCGAACAGCTTAATATCTTCTTTATATCGGTGATAGAAATCGATTCCCACCAGCTTCATATTATCGTCGGTAGGAACCTCTGTAGGCGCAGACTTAATCCCCTTTGGCATAACATCTTGGGTGGACCATCCTTTACCATCCTCCTGATACGCCCCTTCAAGCTGATTGGCTGCTACAGCACCGCCCCATAAGAATCCTTTTGGAAATTGCAATTCCATATTTTTTCCCGCCTTTGCTATTGTGATAGTATAGGATTACTGCTCTAATTCGAATCCTAAACCTTGGAACGCGTTACATGTCAAGTATTATTCATGCGAAGGAGAACAAACCGATGTCCACTCTTGATGAAATTGCTAAGCTATCGGGCTTTTCCAAAGCCACGGTGTCCCGCGTCCTGAACCAATCGCCTCATGTTAGCAAGGAGACTCGTGAGAAAATTCTCGCCATCATGAAAGAAACGGACTATGTTCCTAACCGAAATGCCATTTCTTTATCCAAAGGTCAAACACAACAAATCGGCATGATCACCATGGACCTAAACGAGCTTATTCTGAGTTTTATGAACAGCTTCGTCGAAATTTCAGGTCGTTACGGATACCAGACGATTATTTATACTACCGGCGGGGATAAGCAGAAGGAGCTTCAGGCTTTTGAAGATCTCAAAATGAAACGGGTCGACGCCCTGCTCATCCTAACCTCCGTCAACGAACAGAATGTTATCTCTTCCTACTGCAAATACGGACCCATCGTATCCTGGCAGCGTATGGACCATCCTGAAATACCGTCCGTTGCCATGAACCAATATGATGGATACACACTCGCTTTGGAGCATTTGATAGAGCGGGGGTATAAGCGCATCGCTAATGCTTTTGGCCGTCCCAGCAGCATTAATACCCACAGTAGACGCCTGGCCTATGAGCAAATCATGACCAAATATAATCTTCCCGTTTTGGAGAAATGGTATTACTCTACGATTTACAGTATCCGCGACGGAGAGCAGTTGCTGCTCTCTCTTATGGATGAAACAGACCGGCCAGATGCGATTCTGTGCTCCAATGATTTGGTGGCAGCGGGTATTCTCAACGAAGCACGCAGGCAGAAATTGGACGTGCCCGGGAATCTCGCCATCGTTGGTTTTGATAATTCAGAGCTGTCGCGAACTCTTGGAATCACGACCATTCTGAATCCGATTGCGGGACAAGCGGAGAACGCTTTTCTTCTTCTAGCTCCAGTGCTGCTTGAGCAGGATCTGGAGCTGCAGCCACTTTCGTTTACATTGGTGGAACGGGAGACTACTTAGTTTGCCCAACCGCTAAAGACTTTGTCTTTAGCACTTTTATCAATTAGAATTATGGGAACAAGCGGTCAAAACCAGAACCTATTGGAGTGAAACCATGATTAAGATCCTCGTTGTGGAAGACGATAAGCATGTCAGAAAGCTGATGAACGCGGTCCTGAAACGGGAAGGTTATGAAGTGTTAACAGCTGAGAATGGAATCCAGGCACTGGAAGTTCTTGAAATCCAGCATATTGATCTGATTATTCTCGATATCATGATGCCGGGAATGGATGGTTATGAATTTGCCGAAGAGCTAAGGAATGCGAACAACACAATCCCGATCCTCATGGCCACAGCCAAACAGCTTCCAGAAGATAAGAAAAAAGGCTTTCGCCTTGGAACCGACGATTATATGACCAAGCCTGTGGATATAGAAGAAATGCTGTTGAGAATACAGGCCCTTCTGCGACGCTCGCAGATTGTAAGCGCCCGTAAGCTTGTTATTGGTAAAGTCATTCTTGATTTCGATGCGTTAACAGTAGTTCGAGACAATGAAAAACAGACACTTCCCCAAAAGGAATTCCATCTCCTTTATAAGCTTTTATCCTACCCGGAGCGCATTTTCACTCGAATCCAGCTGATGGACGAAATCTGGGGGATGGACAGCGAAACTACGGACACTACGGTTAATGTACATATCAACCGCTTGCGGAAACGGTTTGAAAACTATCCAGAATTCGAACTTGTGTCCGTCCGCGGTCTCGGATACAAGGCGGTGAGAAAATGATCAAAAAGCTAAGCAGCAAAATCAGTCTGCCAATCTACTTCTCGCTTGCTGTATTCATTATTTTCCTCATTACAGTATTAATCACCGGAATTTTGACCTACTTGTCCTTAGCCTTTGGCCTACTCGATGAGCGGATTCTTCAGGACAAAAAAATTCTCACCTTGATTATATTGATTGCCTGCATTATTATCGGCACCTTCACATCAGTAATTACCAGTCGCAGGATGCTGAAATCAATCCGCACATTTATTGATGCTATTGACCAACTGGCCGGAGGCGATTTCTCCATGCGGCTGCAGCTTAAGCACCCTCCGGAATTCAAGATTCTTTCCGAGAATATTAACCGGATGGCCGAGGAACTGGGTGGCATTGAAATTCTGCGAACAGACTTTGTAAACAATTTCTCCCATGAATTCCGTACTCCGATTGTGTCTATTAAAGGGTTTGCTGAAATCCTGAAGGATGATGAGCTGAGTAAGGATGAACGGAATGAATATCTGGATATTATTATCGAGGAATCTACCCGTCTGGCTACACTAGCCTCCAATGTATTGAACCTCTCCAAAGTGGAAGCACAGGCCATATTAACTGATCGACAGCCCTTCAATGTCGGAGAACAAATTCGCCAATGTGTCCTGCTACTGCATACTAAACTTACGAAAAAGCATATTTCCTTCAAAGCCAACGTACAGGACTATATGGTACCTGGGAATAAAGAGATGCTGAACCAGGTCTGGCTTAATTTATTGGACAATGCGATTAAATTCACTCCTGAGCACGGCGAAATCGAAGTTACTATGAGGCAGATGAAAGATCAGGTTGAAATTACGTTCCGTGATAATGGAGCAGGCATCAGTCCAAGTGCACTTCCCAAGGTCTTCGACAAGTTCTATCAGCAAGATACCTCTCACTCTACTGCCGGTAATGGCCTGGGGCTTACGATTGTCCGAAAAATCATTGAGCTGCACGGCGGAACCGTTACCTGCGACAGTGTTCTAATGCAAGGAACCACTTTCACCGTGCTGCTCCCCGATTTTAAAAAGATAAATAAAGAATTGGGGGTTACCAGTAAATGAGTGTACAATTCAAAAAGCTGAGCGGTTTTAACCGAGGAATTCTCCTTGAATTATTGACAGATGCGTATTCATTTGATCGCAGATATGAACAAAGCTCTATTTCTGATTGGCAGGATTGTGACAACTTTTTCTTTGACCATTTACAAATTGCAGATAAATATGCTTTTATCACAACTGTAAATGATGAACCCATCGGATTTGTGATGTGGGACCCTAGAAACATGCCTGAGTATGCAGAAATCGGACATAACTGCATTGCTTCAAAACATAAAGGCAATGGCTATGGTAAAATCCAGCTTCAAGAGGCGATTAATAGAATCATCCAGAATGATGTAAAAAGAATTATTGTAACCACGAACGACGATCTAAACCCTGCTCAACGGATGTATGAAAGTATTGGATTCACAATGTATCAAAAAAGGAAAAGTGAGACCGGTGCAGATTTTATTGAAGAACTCATAGATTATGTGTATTTTTTATAAGAGACTATCCCAAACAGTCATTCTATGGCTTAAGGGATGGTCTCTTCTTTCATTTCATAGCAAAAGTTAACTTTCAGTTTATCATTCTCCGTTACGATCATAGCAACGATAATGCAAAGGAGTCATTCTTATGTTGAAATTACTCAAGAATCTGGAACCCAAAGAATGGTTCTTATTCGGTATCAGTCTCATGTTCATTATCGCTCAAGTCTGGCTGGATTTAGAACTGCCTGACTACATGAGTGATATTACCCGGCTGATCCAGACACCAGGAAGCGAAATGAATGAAATCCTTGTCGCAGGCGGTTGGATGCTGCTCTGCGCTCTTGGCAGTCTGGCGACCTCGGTTGTTGTAGCGGGCATTGCTGCGAGAATAGCGGCCGATTTATCTGCAAGATTGCGTTCCAAATTGTTCGATAAGGTACAATCCTTTTCGATGGAGGAGATCAGTAACTTCTCAACAGCCAGTCTAATTACCCGTTCCACGAATGACATCACGCAAGTACAAATGCTGATTGTGATAGGCTTACAGCTACTTGTGAAAGCACCCATCCTCGCAGTGTGGGCGATACTCAAAATTTCGGGCAAAAGCTGGGAGTGGACTCTTACGACAGGTGCCGCGGTCGCATTGCTAGTAGTTATTGTCGCAGTCTGTATCGTGCTCGTCCTGCCTAAATTTAAAAAGCTGCAGCTGCTTACAGATAATCTGAATCGTGTATCTAGAGAGAATCTTAACGGTCTTCGTGTCATCAGGGCGTATAATGCCGAGGAATATCAAGAACAGAAGTTCGCTGTAGCTAACAACGAGCTTACCAGTACCAACCTATTTGCCAACAATGTAATGACCCTATTGATGCCGAGTATTACTTTGATTATGAGTGGACTCAGTCTCTCCATCTATTGGGTGGGTGCAGTCCTCATTCAAGCAGCCGAGGGTACTGCCAAGATGGGCTTGTTCTCAGATATGATCGTATTCTCATCTTATGCCATGCAAGTGGTTATGGCCTTTATGATGCTGATTATGATCTTTATTCTACTGCCCCGTGCTCAAGTATCGGCTAAACGTATCAATGAAGTGCTAGAAACAGTACCTAGCTTGAAGAATGGATCAGTAACTCAATTCCCTGTGCGAGAAGATGAAATTGAATTCAAGGGGGTTAGCTTCAAATATCCAGATGCAGAGGAATATGTGTTGGAGAACATCAGCTTCACGGCGAAGCAGGGGGAGACGGTTGCTTTTATCGGATCTACAGGCTGCGGAAAAAGTACACTTGTTAACCTCATTCCCCGTTTCTATGATGCTACAGAAGGCGAAGTGCTGGTAAATGGTATCAATGTCAGAGAATACGACCAGCAAGCGCTGCGGAATAAAATAGGCTATGTCTCTCAGAAGGCTGTTCTATTTGGCGGAACAGTGTCCTCCAATATTGCATTTGGTGAGAACGGATCCGGTCAGGTCCTCAGTTCAGATATTGTAGATGCGGTGTACACTTCCCAATCCTCTGAATTTGTAGAAAAGCTAGAGGGGAGCTATGATGCCCATATCGCCCAAGGCGGAACGAATCTGTCTGGCGGGCAAAAACAGCGGCTGTCGATTGCCAGAGCGATTGCCCGGCGTCCAGAAATATTAATCTTTGACGATTCTTTCTCCGCGCTTGACTATAAGACTGACCGCAAACTGCGCAGTGAGCTTAAGAAAGACGCGCATGATTCAACGATGCTGATCGTTGCACAGCGTATTGGTACGATTAAAGATGCCGACAAGATCATTGTGCTGGAAGCCGGACGAATCGCAGGCATGGGAACCCATGACGAACTAATGCAGTCCTGCGACGTCTATCAGGAAATTGCTTATTCTCAGCTTACGAAGGAGGAGCTTGCATAATGAAAACCAAAAATAAAGGCCAGAATACATGGAGCAAGCTGCTCCGCTACTGCCGTAAATATGTTCCGGTTATTGTGATTGCGCTAATCTGCGCGGCAGCTGGAACGGTGCTCACGTTATTCGGTCCGGACAAACTTTCCGAGATCACCGACAAAATTACAGCTGGTCTTGCCGGCAGCATCGATATGGACGGCATTACTACCATTGGTATTACCCTCGTCGTAATTTACGGCGTCGGTGCGTTGTTGTCACTTTCGCAAGGCTTGATCATGTCGATTATTACCCAGAAGGTCTCGAAGAAATTAAGAACTGATCTGGCTCATAAAATGAACAAACTTCCAATCTCCTACTATAATAAATCGGCCACAGGTGATATTTTATCCCGGGTAACGAATGATGTAGATACCATCGGGCAATCGATGAATCAGAGTATTGGTAATGTCGTAACCGCCTTAGCTATGTTCATCGGTTCGATCGTCATGATGCTGAAGACCAATGTAATTATGACCCTTACCGCTATCGTGGCAACGATCATCGGCTTTGGCCTTATGGTGGTCATTATGAAGAAATCACAGAAATATTTTGCTAGCCAGCAGGAGTATTTAGGTAAAATCAACGGTCATATCGAAGAAGTGTACACAGGACATAATGTAGTTAAAGCATATAATGGCGAAGCGCAGATGCGCACTACCTTCCAGGAATTAAATCAGGGACTGAAGAACAGCGCCTTCAAAGCGCAATTCCTCTCTGGGCTGATGCCACCCCTGATGGGCTTTATTGGTAATCTAGGATTCGTTGCCGTCTGTATCGTTGGAGGTGTACTCGCCATGAACGGTACGATTTCATTTGGGGTTATCGTCGCCTTCATTATGTATGTACGTTACTTTACCCAGCCGTTGTCCCAGATTGCCCAGGCCGCGCAGAGCCTGCAAGCTGCATCTGCAGCCGGCGGACGCGTGTTCGAATTTCTGGAGGCTGAGGAAATGGAAGACGAGAGCCACAAAGAGAACACACTGCCAACTGCTAAAGGTAAAGTAAAATTTGACCGAGTACAATTTGCGTATGAGACTTCAGAAAAACTGATTATCAATAACTTCTCGACAGATGTAAAACCTGGGCAAAAAGTGGCGATCGTTGGCCCTACCGGCGCAGGCAAAACTACGCTGGTCAATCTGCTCATCCGATTCAACGAATTAACGGGTGGAGAAATCTACATCGATGATACGCCGATCAGCAGCCTTACGAGAGAGAACATTCATGATCTGTTCTGTATGGTCCTGCAGGATACCTGGCTGTTTGAGGGTACCATCAAAGAGAACCTGATTTACAATCAGCAGAACATAACAGACGAGAAGCTTATAGAGGCTTGCAAGTCCGTTGGCCTGCACCGCTTCATTAAATCCTTAAGTGACGGATACAACACCGTACTGAACGATAAAGTTAATCTGTCCGCCGGGCAAAAGCAGCAGCTGACCATCGCTCGCGCGATGCTGAAAGATGCGCCAATGCTCATTCTTGATGAAGCTACAAGCTCAGTGGATACCCGTACAGAGCTGCTGATTCAACAGGCGATGGATAAGCTTATGGAAGGCAGAACCTCTTTCGTTATCGCACACCGGCTCTCAACGATCAAGAATGCTGATGTGATTCTTGTCCTGAAGGATGGCGATATCTTGGAAAGCGGCAGCCACGCAGAATTGCTGGCTCAGAACGGATTCTATGCAGAGCTCTACAATAGCCAATTTGAGCAGGCTTCTTAAAAACAACAAAAAAACTGCAACTCAATCATGAGCTTGCAGTTTTTTATCGTCCGTTCCTTTTTTAGAAGCAGCTTAAACCTCTCGCTGTCTCATTCCCTCAAACAACAAAATCGTCGCGGCCATCGCTGCATTTAGTGATTCAGCGCGGCCTGCCATCGGGATGATGATACTCTTGTCCACGAGTCGCGCAGTTTCCGGCGAAATGCCTTTGCCCTCACTGCCAATCAACAGCCACTGACTGCCGTGAAAATCATGCTGATAGCACGATTCTTCTCCCTGCAGCGAAGTACTTACCAGCAACGCCCCGCGTTCCCGGGCCTGTGGCAAAATCTCACTTAAATCTCCCTCCACCACCGGGAGATGAAACATCGAGCCCATCGTGGAACGAATGGTCTTCGGATTATAGAGGTCGGCACAGCCTTGGCCGAGGATCACTCCGTCTGCTCCCGCTGCATCCGCACTACGGATGATGGTGCCGACATTACCGGGGTCCTGGACACCGTCCAGGACAACCACGAGACTATCCTTCTTCGCTAGGATAGCCTCTACCGCCTGCTGTTCCTTCCGCACGATGGCGAACACCGGCTGCGGTGTATTAGTGCTGCTGCATTTCGAGATGATCGCCGCTGATACACCAATCACATCCATGCCCTGAACGGACTGAAGAAGCCCCTTAAGTTCAACGGGCATTCCCTTGTCGAGGTCATAAGCAAGGCATTCCACATCTGCTTCAGCCAGCAGCGCTTCCTGTACCAGATGAACGCCTTCTACGATATATTTACGAGCCTTGTCACGGTGCTTTTTTTCCTGCAGCCCGGCCCACTCTTTAACCCGCGTATTTTGCGGAGACATGATTTCCATAAAGTCTTCCTTTCTTCTGCCTTGCCATTTATTCTTGCTCTTATATCTTTGCTTTTTGCTCTTCTACTCCCCTATAAACCTGATGATTACGTTACCCCCACCTACTGATACGCGATCTCCAGCTTCGTCAGGTTATCTTTATGCCCAACGATTACAAGGATATCCCCATCGATCAAGCGATCCTCTGCGCGAGGGGAGATGTTCATCTCTTCACCTTGGCGAATAGCCATTACGTTACAGCCATATTTTGCGCGGATATCGAGCTCCTGTAGATTCTTCCCGAGCATCGATCCGGATACCTTCATGTCCAAAATACTATAATCAGGCGACAGCTCGATATAATCTAATATATTTGGCGAAGCCAAATGATGCGCAACCCGCATTCCCATATCCCGTTCAGGATAAATCACCTTGTCTGCACCAATTTTCCCTAATACTTTGCCGTGCAGCTCACTTTTTGCTTTTGCGATAATTGCTGGTACACCAAGGTCCTTCAGGATTAAAGTTGTAAGAATGCTTGCTTGGATGTCCTCTCCAATAGCCACAACCACCACATCAAAATTGCGAATACCAAGTGCGCGCAGCGCTTCTTCATCCGTTGAATCTGCAGATACGGCGTGTGTTACTATATTTGAAATCTCCTGTGTCCGCTGCTCGTCCGCATCAATCGCAAGTACGTCAAACCCCATACCGCTGAGTGCTCTCGCAACACTGGATCCGAAACGCCCCATGCCAATGATGGCATATTGTTTTTTGGCCATGTCTTATGTACCTCCCGTAGCATTTCTATATCTAAAACAGTATAGCATACACGAACAAAAACTTGAATTTCCAGCACCTATACAGGGTACATTAAAACGAAGTGAATATCACTATATTTCAAAAAGGAGGTACTTTATGCCGGTTACTATTGACTTACGCCAGGCGATTATTCATAAAGTGCATGGTCAATCTGAAGAGGATTTGCGGCATATGATCGAAGGTTCGGTAGACGGACCGGAAGCAGCACTCCCGGGACTTGGCGCCGTATTTGAAATGATATGGAAAGACTTGGACACCGCTAAACAAGATAATTTGGTCTCTATGCTGCATGATCACCTGGAGACGATTACTCCCGGGAATATCACGTCATAAGTAGCCGCAACTAGTCAAAAACCTCCGCTTTCCCATTGTGCAATTGCACGCTGAAGGCGGAGGTTTTTATTAACAATCAGGAAGTTATAGCTTCCTTACTATAGCAATGTTTTTGGAGCCATCTCCAGGAACGTAGCTGTCGGGTTCTTATCCATCGCTGTCCGCATAGCATATTCGTTCTCGAACAACACGACAAAATTGCCCTTCTTATCTGTAACGAGCGTAGAGTTAATACGGAACTTACTCGCATCCGGTTTAGCATCATCTACGATCCAACGCGCGAACTGGTATGGCATACGCTGTAACTGAACATCTACACCATATTCACCCTTCATGCGGTACTCGAACACCTCAAACTGCAGCTGTCCAACTACGCCGAGCAGAATATCGTCAAAGTTAACTGTACGGAATACTTGAATCATACCCTCTTCAGTCAGCTGATCGACACCCTTTTGGAACTGCTTCGATTTCAAAGCATTTTTAATACTCACTTTAGCAAAAATCTCTGGTGAGAATGTTGGCAGCTCATCGAATTCCAAATCTCCGGCCTGACTCAGTGTATCTCCAATTCTAAAAATACCTGGATCAAACAACCCGATAATATCTCCCGGATAAGCTTCCTCTACGATATCGCGATCTTGCGCCAAGAATTGCTGCGGCTGGGCCAGCTTAATGTCCTTACCCGCACGTACATGCTTCACGCTCATACCTCGTTCGAACTTCCCGGACACTATACGCAGGAAAGCAATCCGGTCACGGTGAGCCGGGTTCATATTCGCTTGGATTTTGAACACATAGCCAGTAAACTTCTCGTTCATTGGTTCTACCAAACCTGTAGTACTACGGCGGGGTTCAGGCTTCGGTGCCAGATCCAAGAAATTATCGAGGAAAGTCTGTACGCCGAAATTATTGATCGCACTACCAAAGAACACAGGCGTGAGTTCACCACTTAGTACTTTTTCATAGTCAAAAGCATCGCCTGCTACATCCAGCAGTTCTAAATCCTGACACAGTTGATCATGCAGATATTCTCCCGCCATTTCACGAATGATTGGATCACGATATCCGTCAACCTTTTGTACCTTGATTACAGAGTGATCGTCACCTTGGAACAGCTCCACCTGATTCTTCATCCGGTCATATACGCCACATAGCTCACGCCCACTACCGATCGGCCAGTTCATAGGCACAGAGCGAATACCCAGTACCTGCTCCAGTTCTTCCATCAGATCAAACGGACTGCGTCCTTCACGGTCCAGCTTGTTGATAAAGGTAAAGATCGGAATCCCACGTTTAGCACATACCTGAAACAGCTTGGTCGTTTGGGTTTCCACACCTTTTGCCACGTCGATAAGCATGACCGCACTATCCGCTGCTGTTAGTGTACGGTAGGTGTCCTCACTAAAGTCTTGGTGACCCGGTGTATCCAAAATATTCACGCGGTGATTCAAATAATCAAACTGCATCACAGAGGAAGTAACAGAAATCCCCCGCTGCTTCTCAATTTCCATCCAGTCACTCGTTGCATGCTTGTTCGCCTTACGGGCCTTAACCGTTCCCGCCAGACGGATAGCACCACCGAATAACAGTAGTTTTTCCGTTAAAGTTGTTTTACCCGCATCCGGGTGGGAAATGATCGCAAAGGTTCTGCGTCTGTCCACTTCCTTTTGCAGCTTCTGATCTATTGCTTTGTTCATTACACATATCCCTTCATATATAAAATTCCTGCTTCTGCTTCAATTACACTGGGGTTATCTTCAAATCGGTGCTCTGCTCATCGTTCATACCCCTTCATTTCTGAATGAATAGCTATCTTAGGTCTAGCTCCAGTCCGCTTCAAGTGAAAGCATCCTCTAAAGTATATCAAAATCCGGCAGACATTATCTACTAAAAAGCTTTTGCAGCAAAATATCTCCCAAATCAGGTCTATATCCTGTTCACCAGTTCCCGTAGCTCAACAAGAAAAACGCCTGACTGCGTCCGTATTGCACTTATTTCCTAATAACAACCCCATTCCTGGGTGATTCAGGGCGGCGGATAACAGCGCTAGCTCGTTTACGTTACTGGCGGCACATTGTATTCGGTTTTTCGCATACATTTGGCTCGTTTATGTTACCGGAGGCACATTGTATTCGGTTTTTCACATACATTTGGCTCGTTTACGTTACCGGCGGCACATTGTATTCGGTTTTTCACATACATTTGGCTCGTTTACGCTACCGGCGGCACATTGTATTCGGTTTTTCGCATACATTTGGCTCGTTTACGTTATCAGAGGCACATTGTATTCGGTTTTTCGCATACATTTGTCCGTAAGCTCGACTAAAACATGCATTTTGGAGGATGAGGTCCGCTCGTTCCGTCCCAAAAAGGTGTTGTTAATTGGAAGCGAAGCTCCCCATGGCCACCCTTTGAATACAGGCCCCTCCCTTGAATTCGTTTCACATTTCTCCGCAGTCTCTTATAGTAAAATAGTTGTATTTCCTACATTTATAAGAAGTATTAGCATTTCCAATCGCCTTTAGTTGTATTTGATGCAATTAAAAATTCAATGTGTTAGCTTTTCGGCCTTATGCGGAGAAAATAGTTGCAGAGAATACACTTAAAAGACTAATTTCCACCCAATATGTGATTTTAATTGTACAAAGTGTAGTTATTTAAAAAATGATCCTGTCGCCCGAGCGGCATTTGGAGCCAGAGTGGCCTTGGGAGCTGAGTGACCTTGTTGGCCCAAGCTACCTGGGGAGGCTGAGTGTTCTCTAATCTCAGCATTACAAAAAATCTCCCTGCATCCTCTGCAGGGAGATAGCACAAAGTTTAGTTATCCTTCAGCCATACTACATTATCTTCTTCCTGACCGTTTACCGGCCACCAATGGAAGCCATCCTGAGCAAGCAATTGATCCGCTTCAACCGGACCCCAAGTGCCAGCAGGATAAGCAGATAGATCACTCGACTCTTCCTTCCAAGCCTTCGCAATACGATCCACGAACGACCATGCCGACGATACCTCATCCCAACGAGTGAAATAAGTGGAATCTCCACGTGCCGCGTCATGAAGCAAGCGCTCGTAAGCTTCCGGGGAATTGATTCCAACCAAGCAGCTCTGACAGAAGTCCATAGCTAATGGTTGAATTTCAGACTCGGAACCTGGCTTCTTGGCATTAATCTTTACATAAATGCCTTCCATAGGGTTCACACGGATAACTAGCAGGTTAGGCTCCAGCGTATGCTTTTGTCCCAAATAAACATTGGTTGGCATTCCCTTGAACTCAACTACCACTTCCGTTGTCTTCACCGGTAGACGTTTACCTGTACGAATATAGAAAGGAACTCCAGCCCATCGGAAGTTATCTACAAACACACGGGCAGCAAAATACGTCTCAGTACTCGATTCAGGATCAACCTTATCTTCCTGACGATAAGCAGGAAGGGTCTTTTCATTATGCAAGCCTTGAATATACTGTGCTCTCACGACGTTCTCACGAACTTCGTCAGATGTACCATAAGGACGAAGTGAACGAAGTACCTTCACCTTCTCGTCACGAATATCTTCTGCAAGCAGACGGCTTGGTGGTTCCATTGCGATCATAGTCAGCAGTTGCAATATATGATTCTGGCCCATATCCCGTAACGCTCCAGCATGGTCATAATAACCACCACGCTCTTCAACACCTACGGTTTCGCCAAGTGTAATTTGAATATTGGCAATATGCTTATTATTCCAAAGCGGTTCGAAAAAAGCATTGGCAAAACGAATGACTTCGATATTCTGAACCATTTCTTTACCAAGATAATGATCGATCCGGTAGATCTCCTCTTCCTTGAATACCTCACGGATCTGCTCGTTCAGCTGCTCAGCTGACTCCAGATCATATCCAAAAGGCTTCTCGATGACGAGGCGATTCCAACCTGTGCTATCCAGCATGCCGCCAGCCTTAAGGTTGAACGAGACACTGCCGAACAATTCAGGTGCCAGCGCAAGATAGAACATCCGATTGCCCGGAATTCTAAACTTCTCTTCAAGAGCTTCTGTTTGAGCTCTTAATTCACGGAAGCCATCAATATCGTTGATGTCCAGAGATTTGTATTCAAAATGCTGTACAAACTCATTCCATTCGTTCTCTTCTCCCGCTTTATAACGGCAGAATTCAAGGATGGATTCCTTCACATCACTTCTAAATTCTTCCTGAGTACGCGGGCGCCGCGCCACGCCAATTACCGCAAAATCATGTGCCAGCTTACCTTCACGGTACAAGCTGTAAATCGCCGGGAAAAGCTTACGCCGGGCTAAATCTCCGGTTGCCCCAAAGATAAAAAAGACAGCACCGGGTGTGTGCAGTGCATCAAGGGTTTGATTTTCAGCCATGGCTCCTCATCTTTCTGTATGTAATATAGTTTATTGACATTCTCAGCGTCGAGAAAACGACGTTATGTCATTTTAGCATATTCCTAAAAAGGATGCTATCTGATTACTGACAAATACTCTCGGGATTTCGCAAATTTCAATTAAAATTTCTTATTACTAATTATACTTCACCTTATAAAACTATCTATATTGACGAAGTGTTTGTCACTTTATCCATTAATAGTTACTTTCATTCAGGAATATTCTGCAAATCATTCGGGAACGTTAAAGGAAAATAACTCGAAAGTCGAGCACCCTTAATGACTGACCAAACACAGATCTCATTCACTACTGTAGATCAAAACGCCGATTTCATCGAAGCAGCCTTGTTCTATTCAAATGATCTTAAAAAAAGAAGAATATCCTTTAACGGAACTGAAGGAATTCTCTTTTATCTAGAGTCCATGGCAGACACGGAACTGGTTGAGCAGAATGTGATTGCTCCTTTTTACAATAGCAAAAATAAAGAGCTTTCCAAACTATTTACAACGCTCAGCTTCGATGTGGAAACAGAACTAAATAAAGGTATTCAGGGACTTATTAACGGAGGCTGCCTCTACTTTGTTGAAGGAATATCTGAATTTTATATCCTCTCTACTCCTGCCAAACACGAACGAACCATAGCCGAACCTCTTAATGAAGCAGTTATTCGGGGGCCGCATAACGGTTTTATTGAAGATATGACGGTTAACTTATACCTGATACGTAAACAAATCACCACTCCAAACCTTACTGTTCGCTACTTCACCCTTGGGAAAATCGCTCCCAAAAAGGTAGCTTTAATCTATATGGAGAACCTTGCCAAACCTGAATTAGTAAAAAAAGTAGAATCTAGAATACAAAAAATCATTCTTGATTCGGTACTCTCCACCGGCTTTATTCAGGAATTAACGGAGGATAATTCGTACTCTATATTTCCACAACATATCAATACAGAGCGCCCAGACCATACCTCCTTCTACTTGCTGAAAGGATACGTCACAATCCTGCTGGATGGAGATCCCACAGCTCTGGTTGTACCTGCCAGCTTCTTCACCTTCTATCAGACGCCGGATGACTATAGCAATCGATGGCTGATTGCTTCCTTTGTCCGTTTTATCCGTCTGATTGGTTTTGTAACAGCATTCCAACTGCCCGCGCTCTATATTGCCACCGTTTCTTTTCACTCCAGCGTCCTTCCCTTGCAATTGTTCTTCACAATTCAAGGTTCACTGACCCGGATCCCATTCCCTCCATTGGTAGAAGCGATGCTGCTTGAACTCATATTCGAACTGCTGCGGGAGGCAGGGCTCCGTCTGCCCAGCCGTGTAGGTCAAACCATTGGGATTGTAGGTGGTTTGGTCATCGGGGATGCCATTGTTAAGGCTGGATTGGTCTCTTACTCAATGATCATCGTTGTCGCATTGACTGCCATATCATCCTTTCTCATCCCTTCCAACGAGATGAGCTCCGCGATCCGATTTATGCGGTTTCCACTTATGGTTGCTGCCTCTTTGTTCGGATATATTGGCATATCATTTGGGTTGACACTTATTTTTGTACATTTGTGTAAGCTTGAATCTTTTGGACAACCTTACCTTACGCCTCTAAGCCCGGTAAATATTCAAAGCTTGAAAGACACCTTTTTGCGCCTTCCGATATGGTCCATCCGCAAGAATACAAGCAAATCAGAGGCAGAAGAAGAATAATCATTTACTCTGAACGACAGGAGTTATAAGAATGACTCAAAAAGAAAAAATGATAACGAGGGGGCAGCTTTTCTGCTTTATGATTCAAGCCCAAATCGGGGTTGGCATTCTGTCTCTTCCCTTCAAGCTTAACGAAGCGGCCAAGGGTGGAGGAGCGCTCTCTGTTTTGATTGCGGGCATCATTACCCAACTTGTTATCATTCTTCTATGGGTTCTGCTGAAAAATTTCCCCGGACTCAACTTATTTTCTATATGTTTAAAGCTCGGAGGTCCAATTATAGGTAGAATACTTATAATCGCTTACATCAGTTACTTTGTTCTGCTTGGCTCCAATATTATGTTCAGTGCGGTGGAGGTGCTGCAGAGGTGGATTCTGCAATCCACACCAAGATGGGCTATATTAACCCTCTTCTCGATCATGACTCTCTATTTGGCAAGGGAAAAGCTTACAGTGTTGGCCAGATTCTATACATTGGCAACTTTTCTTTTTGTTCCGCTTATACTATTTGTCAGCTATGGTTTAACTCAAGCTCATTTTGAATTTATGCTCCCCCTTCTGGAGAATGGGTTCTGGAATGTCGTGAAGGGAGCACAGGAATCAACTAAATCTATGTATGGTTTCGAAATGATGATGATCGTCTATCCGCTTTCCGAAGGTACAAATAAGCAAAAATTAATGACCATTAGTCTATCCAGTTGGTTCGTAACCCTGCTCTATGTCTTCGTGGTATCCACCTGTCTGATGGTATTTAACTCTGAGCAAATCAAAATCATGCCCGAACCCGTCATTTACTTAGTTAAATCTCTTAACTTTTATATCGTGGATCGTGCAGATATCCTGTTTCTGCCGATTTGGGCCATCACGCTTGTTTGTTCTATTGTTAGCTACTGCTATGCAGCATCCATTGGACTCAGTGTTTTATTTAGTCGAAAAAGCCATAAACATTTTGCTCCGTTTGTAAAAATCATTTCTTTTATGATCGCACTTGCACCTGTAACTCCTGCAGGTGTACATCTTTTTGATACAGCCGCTAACTATGCGGCCTATGTGTTTATTGCCGGATTATCGATGGTATTGCTGATGATTTCCCTATTTATGAAGAGAAAGCCAGGTGGTCTTGCATGAAGTTTGACATGAAATTCAAGTCGCATTTACTTTTAATTGCCCTTGTTTCTATCTGTCTTACTGGATGTTGGGACCGGGAATATTTGAAAGACCTGCATCTAGCTTATTGTGCTGCAATTGATTATACAGAGAACGGAGAGATCAAAGAAACCATCGAATTAATCATTCCCCCCGATATTGAGCAGAAAGCTACCAAGAATGAAATCCATTCGAGTATCGGATCGACTGTGCGCAATGCGAGCAATCAATTGCGAAATAAAGTTAGGGGAAACATTAGATTTATTAAATATGGGTTTGAGCTTATGGGAAGGACTACGGCTGAGCGTGGCCTTTACCCTATTCTGGATGTGAATTACAGGGATCCAAGCAATCCAACATCCAACGTTCGGCTAATTATTACGGAAGGAGAAGCTGCCCAAATTCTTGAACAAAAAAAGGTTGGGGAATTAAAGATCGGTGAATTCATTAAGCAAAAGATCGATAGTCTGGAAGAAATGAGTATTTTTCCAAAAGAAACGGCAGATACCGTGTTCCGATCCCTGATGGATCCAGGGCATGACTTTGCTCTTCCATATCTAGGCAGAGATGGGGGCGAAATAATCACGAAAGGGGTAGCTCTCTTTCATGACCAGAATTACAGCGGAATGTTGAACCCCGATCAGTCAATCATGATGGTTCTGCTGATGGGACAACAGGGGAAAAATGCCCGCTTCACTAAGAAACTTGATTTGGGACATTCCGATGATATTCGGAATTTCATTACTATTAATGTGGGTTCAAAAAAAATAAAGCGGCAATTCAAGGTAACCATTGCTGATGATGAAAGCATTGATGTGAATTTGGGCTTGGAGCTGCAAGCCGTCGTAGAAGAGTTTACCGATGTACTCGACGAGAAAGAACTTAAAAAAGTCAGTCAAGATCTTTCAGATTTACTTACAAAGGAAGCCAAGACAGTTGTTAATGAAATCCAAAAGGCAAACTGTGATATCTTTGGTGTAGGAAGAAAACTTATTGCTTATCATCACAATGTCTGGAGCAACAAAAATTGGTCTGAGGATTACCGGAAAGTAAAATTCCATACCAAGGTTGATGTTAAAATTGTAAGTACGGGCATTCTACAATAGATCCTTGATTGGTCTTTTTCAATATTCTATTGTTATTAATGGTAATCCAATCGTAACGCGGCTGCTGCCCTCTTTTGCATCCTGATGAATAGCTGCCTGTAGGACTACCTCATGGTTTCCGCTGATTACGGAATGCAACAATGCCGATGTACTATAAGTATGGCTGGCTGTTGTTTCGTCTTCGTAGCTTTCCTGTACTTTAAGATCGGGCAGCTGTGCGTACATATTCTGCTCCGTTAACAATAGAGCCTTCTGAGGGTGCTCCTGCTCCTTCGCAGCCCCCTGAAGCGAGGTATTCCATTCCGTTGTGATGCCGATCTTCTGTAGTTTCGCGCCAGCCTCTTCTGCTTCAGCTTGCAGATCCGGAGTATTTAACAAATCAGGTGTCTCCAGGGTTACAATCACATAACTACGTCCGTTTCCGAGCTCACTCCAGAACATGGTGGTTTGCAAACCGGCTCTGTCGGCAGACGAACGGTAAGTAAGATGTTCCCCCCCGTCTTCCAGGCTTGTTTCTCCCAACCCAAGATCATCGGATAGGTTAGTTGCAGTGACACCAGCCTCTAGACCATCACCATTGAATTCTCCCTGCCATTTTAAAACTAAACGAAGAGGGGATCCGGGTACTGTAACACTTTTACCAAGGGAGGTCAGGAGAGGAAGTGACTTTTTCAATTGGGCGATCTGGCTGCTCTCTTTTTCACCTTCGCCCCGAAAACCTGCCAAAAGTAACGCAGTACAACATAGAATAAATACCAGTAACATTCCTTTAATACCGCTTTTTCGGCCTGCATCGTGTCTCTTTCCCTTACTTTCTTCCACATACCCCACAATCCAACACCCTCTCAATCCGGTCTATTAATCTACTAAACAGGATGTCCGCTTTACAAGATTTTATACGGAGACAAATATTTTCATATACTCGCGCACACAAAAAAACCAGCCCTTCTTACTCTGGCCAGTTCTTGTACTCACACCAATTGGGATATCCAATTATTCAGCTAGTCCATTTTTATATGCATAAATTGCTGCTTGGGTCCGGTCTTCCACACCCAGCTTCGCGAGAATATTCGTTACATGAAATTTCACAGTCTTGATCCCAATAATTAGTTGGTCCGCGATATCCTGATTCGATTTACCTTGCGCAAGCAGACGTAATACTTCCATCTCGCGCTCCGTAAGCTCTTTATAAGCAGGGGATTCACCCTTTGCATTGTTTCGAAAACGATTCATCATTTTAGAGGCGACCTGTGACTCCAGTACAGACTGGCCTCTTGCCGCAGCGCGTATGGCATCTGCCACTTCACTAGCTCGTGAGGTCTTTAGTAGATAACTGAACGCACCTGCTTCAATCACCGGATACATTTTTTCATCATCCAGATAGCTTGTCAACACAATAACTTTGATCTCGGGATACTGCTTCATTAAGTGTTTGGTCGTTTCAATCCCATCCATCCCATCCATTACGAGATCCATTAGGACTACATCCGGATTGTACTCTTGTGCCAGCCGGATACCTTCTTCCCCACTTCCAGCTTCCCCTACGACTTCAATTCCGTCTTCAGTACCTAGAACAGCAGCTAGTCCGATCCGTACCATTTCATGATCATCTACAAGTAATACCTTAATGGCTTCCTCCATCTCCATGGTCACTCTTTCCTCCTATTATTCATTGACTAACGGAACGGTAATTTCAATCCGCATTCCTTTACCCGGAGCGGTAATAAACTGAATGGAACCTCCGATTTCATTCATCCGCTCCTGCATATTCGACAAACCGTAGGAAGTTTGTTTACTGTCATCCAATTCAAAACCAATCCCATCATCACGGAGCGTCAAACGAACTGTATCTCCTCGCCGATGCAGCCTGATTTCCATCTTTTCTGCTTTCGCATGACGAAGCGTATTGGAGATTGCCTCCTGCACAATACGGAATAAGTGATTCTCTACCCCTTTTAGCAATTGTACATCAGGGTCCATCTCGAACACGATTTCAATCGGAACCTTAACCTTAAGTTCCTTGATCAACTCCTGCAGCCCCTGCTCTAATCCCTTACCTTCCAAATAAACAGGTCTTAAATGAAGCAATAGTGCTCTCATCTCTGATTGGGCTACAGCAGACATTTCTTCGATAAGTGCAATTTGCCGTTGCGCCTTGTCAAAATCCTTCTCCAGCGTCCGGCCTACAGCCGTGGCGGTCATAGAGATCGCGAACAACTGCTGTGAGACTGCATCATGCAATTCACGCGCAAGCCGCTGGCGCTCTTCCATAATAGCAGATACTCGTGCTTGCTCCGCGAGCTTCGCGTTATTTGTAGACAACCGCTGCAGTGTTGTCACTTGGTTTTCCCATTTCCCACTAATTCGGCCTAATTGTTCTCCGAGCCTTCCCAGCTCATCGTCACCCAAGTCAGGCATAGATAGCGTTAAGTTTCCCTTCTCCCACAATACGAGAGTTTCTCTCAGACGTTCCAACTTTCGCTTTACTCGGAAGCTCTGATAGAAACCAAAGCCAACCCCGAACCCCATAGGCAGCAGAATTAGAGTAAATGCCGTGCGTAATCCAATCATCCAGCTTTCAAAAGGCTTTAAATAGCCATATGTATACATGGTGTACAATATCACAAGCAGCATGACAAAAGAGAACAGAGCCCCCTCACCCATACTGCGTGACATCATGTTTTTGTTCTTTTTATCCATACGGGGACCCTCCCTTCTGTATCAAACTAATCAGGATAATCGCACATCCAAATCTCCCATCAAATAAGACACACTAAACTTTACCTTATATTCACTACTTTCATAGTTAGGGGACTTCCAATTCAGACGGTTTAGCATACCTGTATCGCGCCCATTACCGAATTCAATCGATCCAAAAAGCACAAAGGCTTCTATTTCCACACCATAATCATCTGACAATTGAATGTCCATATCACCAAAGATTCCTTGAAAAAGCATAACCGTTTCCTTTTGCTCCGCCATAGCCAGTGAAAGATCAATATCAGCCTCTCCAAGGATATGCCATGAGCTGAGGCTATGCATCACCCAGGGTGAGCGATCCCAGTCAAATCTAGAAGAAAAGTTCTGCTTCTGCATAAACCCTTCCTTACGCTGAACTCTTTTGGATTTAGTAAAAAACATTCCCAATGAAATCAAACAAATCCCCAGCACAAGCACCAAATGATCCAACAAAAGTAATATAGCGCCAATCCCGAGCAGCTTATAACCCTGCTTCACTTTGCCTGACGTCGTGCGGTAGACCCCTAGGAACAGGAATAGAAGCGCGACAATGGAGAAAAAGCCGAGCCATCTACCAAAAATCATCATGCAGCCAACACCGATCAGTCCGATGGCAATCAAACGGTTTCGTTTATCCATTTCGCACCTCCTACAAGTTTTGCGAAGCAAAACTAACTTCGTAAGCATATACTTAAGTTTTGCGAAGCAAAACTATCTTCGTAAGCATATACTTAAGTTTTGCGAAGCAAAACTATCTTCGTAAGCATACACTTAAGTTTTGCGAAGCAAAACTATCTTCGTAAGCAAAACTACACTCATCCATATATTATTGCCAGCCGCTACAAAAGCCATATCGGTATGGAGATCCATACCGTATGGCTTCTTCTTGTCCAGCATATCATATCTACTTAAGTTTTAGGAACAGGATTTATTCTTCTTTTTTGTTTAAAGAAGGAGCAGCCGGTGTATCATTCAGCTTGCTTCTCAGTGCAGCCAGTTGCTCATCCACTTTCAGTTGCTTCTCAACATCGACTGGTTTAGTGTAGGCAGCGGATGGGCTGTAAGGTGCACGCATTACATCTGCTTCTGCTTCAAGCTGCATAATCTTCTCTTCCATCCGGTGGAATCCGAGTGACGCACTGCCACTTTCGATGGAGTGTACGCTGCTGATTTGCGTCATTTGTTTCTTCGCTTTAGCCATTTGAGCACGGGATACGAGCTCGTTACGCTTATTGCGCAGTTTGTAGAATTCATCCTTCATATCATGCAGCTGCCCAACCAATTCCTTCGCTTGCACTTCAGCTTGAGCATGAAGATCGCTGTATTCCGCTTGTTTTTGGTCGAAATAGATTTTTTCTTCCAACAGCTTGCGAGTCACTTCTTCTTGACCGTTTTTCAGTGCCAATTCAGCTTGTGCTCCACGTTGTGCGGACATTTTTGCTGCTTCTTCCACGCGTTGCTTCATGCGACGTTCGTTCGCCATTTGTTTGGCAACTGTAACTTCTGCTTCGTGGATTTCAGCCTCCATATCGCGCAGATATTGGTTAAGCATTACGATTGGGTCCTCTACCTTATCCAACAAGTCATTTACCGACGCTTTAGTCATATCTTTAATTCTTTGAAATACTCCCATGATTTACAATTCCCCTTTCTCATATTTAGACAGTTTTTGTTTGAGTTCTTCTACTTCTTTTTGCAGAGCCTTCTTCTCGATATCCTTCATCATCGCATCCAAACCGGAATCCTGAGCTGAATATGATGCGCTGTTCTTCTCAAAATTAGGATTGTAGTTAGGTTGGCGTCCATAAGGTCCATGTCCGCCATTAGCATGCGGTCCGTGTCCATGTTCCGGTCTACCTGAGTAAGGACCATCGAATGGGCCACCCGGTGCACCAGGGCCTGGTCCGAAAGGATTATAATGCGTAGGCTCCTTCGGAATAACCAGCGCTGCAATGAAGTACACTGGAATCACGGCACCTCCTGTAAACGGAATGCTGACCAGTAACAGAATCCGAAATAGCGTGGAATCAATACCGAGTGTCTCAGATAATCCACCTGCAAGACCCGTCATCACTTTATCTCTAGTTGAACGATATAATCGACTCATAGCGCTACTCCTTTCCACCATTGTTCAGTTTCTCCTTTAAGCGAGCCATTTCTCTTTCGAGTACGGTTGCTACAGTCTCACCTGCTTGCACCGCATATTCCTGTCCCATGCGACGCACATCACGCAAGCTCTTCGCTTCTAATTCCCAATCTGACATCCGATCTTCCAGACGTCCGAACATTTTGGGAACATCACCGCCGTTACCATAAGCACTTGCTCTTTGGTTCATACGTTGCTGTAGTCTCAGCGACTCCATCCGTGCTGCGTAATACTGACGTTTGCTATAAACTGTCTGATACTCTATTTTCAGCTCATTCAGCTGTCCTTCAAGATCAAACAAGGATTGCTTACTTTGTTCAAGTAGCCCGCTATATTGCTCCAACTTTTCCTCGTGAATGATCTTTTCTTGTAAAGCCAGCTTTGCAAGATGATCTTCTCCTGCTTTTAATGCGAGTAACGCCTGTTCCTCACGTTTATTTCTCATGGCAGTCGCTTGGTTAACTTGCTGCTGCAATTGCTTCGTATGGGAAGCGTATTGCTGATACAATCTTTCAGCTTCACTGATTTCCTCGCGAGTTGAATGTAGAAATTGATCAATTAGCTTCACAGGATCTTGACTTTGCTCTAGACGTTCATTTAGATTAGCTACTGTAATATCCCTCATGCGACGAAAAACACTCATAATCTCCTGCTCCCTCCCTGCTTCTTGTTTAAGTACAATCCTTCTTAATAAGTACCATTTCTTCTACCCTTTAAAGCTGACACTCCCCATACGATCAACGCCACACCTAGCAGTGGTCCGATGATCCAGGAAAGCTTCGCGATCAGGGACATGACACCAATGAACATTAGTACCCAACCGATAACCTTGCGTCCACTCTTAATCCCATAGTACCCGAGAACAACCAGCAATACTGGGAACAGTAGTCTGAAAATACCGTGAATCAGAGGAAGCGCTAAACCGAGCAACATTACCGCACCAATCACAATCAGTACAACCGCCAATCCGTTTCCTTGTCTTCTTTGCATTATTTTCTCACCGCCTTTCGTTGTCCTTAACCTTATAGCCTTATTCTAGAGCAATTCGCAGACTTTCAAAACAGACCAACGACGGTTTTTGGTACTGGACCTTAGTCGAGGTAGCTGTACGACTGCAGACCACTATAGGGCTAGCAAAGCACTTTTCCTCAATGAAATAGCGACTTTAACAAGCATAAATGCCTTTGGCGTCCTTATAGGACGGTAAGCGTTTATGCGAGAAATATAAGGATAATGTATAACGTGAAACATATACTTTCTTATATTTTGAGAAAAACCCCCAATTTAGGGGGCTAAGCTTCGAGTACATTCAGAATCAATGTAACGGCAAAAATATAGAAAAAACACTGCCTTTACTTAACTCCGATCTCACTTTTATATATCCACCCTGCTCAGTCACAATTTTACGGGCTAAATAAAGGCCTATGCCAACACCTTCAGTTCCATTGGAACCTGCTCCTCGGTAAAATCGTTTAAAAATGTCATTCACCTCAGTAGTAGGAATTCCTATTCCACCATCAGCAACATCAATCCTTGCAAAAAGATCATACCTCCGAATCGTAATTCTAACACTGCAGGGCCCGAGCGTATATTTCAGAGCATTATCGATGATGTTATAGATAGCTTCTCCCGTCCACTTGGGATCATGTTGCAGCGTAATCCCCTGATCTGATTCCAATAAGATCTCTATATTCTTTTGCTCTGCTGCCGGAAACGCCTGTTTGATCGCTGACAACACAGTATTCTCAAGACTATGCTTCTCCGTATGAAGCTCTATAATACCTGATTCCAACCGTGATAACTTGATCAGATTCTCCATGAGCCAAGACAGCTTCTCAATCTGACTACCCATATGGCGAGTAAATTCACTGCGTGTTTCAGCGGGGAGCCCTTCATCCATAATAAGACTGTTATACATCCCTAAATTGGCTAAAGGGGTCTTAAGTTGATGAGAGATATCAGAGATCAATGTTTTGACTTCTTGACTCTCTTCACGGTAGCGCTGCTTCTGCGAAGACAACAGCTCAGATAATTGAATAACCTGATGCTGTAATTTAGAGAGGAGTGTATCCTCCTGCACCGGGAACATCTGAGTCATTTGTCCATTAATAAGATCTTGAATCAATCCCGACAATGAAGATAGCGTGTTTAGCATTTCTTTACGAAGCGCGAGCACAAAACTTATAAACAGCAGAGCCATCACACTAACAAAAACCACGAATCCAATGGCTATAGACCTCTCAGGCTTATAATAAATAAGCATAGAGCCGAACAAAACCACGACTACAGCAAAAAGGGCGAAAG
This sequence comes from Paenibacillus sp. Marseille-Q9583, assembly GCF_976954365.1. Lineage (NCBI taxonomy): Bacteria > Bacillati > Bacillota > Bacilli > Caryophanales > Paenibacillaceae > Paenibacillus > Paenibacillus sp. Marseille-Q9583. The sequence continues at coordinate 6,403 of NZ_CDRJTB010000025.1, read as the reverse complement.
AGATCCAAATAATTTTTGAAAATGGGTTCTTCATCCTTATTCTCCCCATGTGTAGCCAATGCCGAATACGGTTTTAATGTATTTACAGTCTTTAGGATCATCCTCAATTTTGGCCCGCAGCCTACGAATATTTACACTCAGCGTATTCTCATCCACGAAATTACCATCTATGTCCCATAGCTTCTCCAGCATTAACCTCCGAGTAAGAACCTGTCCTCTGTTCTCGGTAAGAATGGCGAGTAGACGATACTCATTGGTGGTTAGTTTTATTTCCAGTCCATATTTATAAACCTTCATTTTAGCTGAGTTAATCGCAATATCCTTGTATTGAAACAGCTCTGAGCCACCATCAGTGCCTGTTCGTCGAAGAACAGCCTTAACACGCTGCAAAAGTACGACCATGCTAAATGGCTTCGCAATATAATCATCAGCTCCTAGCCCAAATCCAGCTACCATATCCTGCTCAGTATCGTTGGCAGTTAGAAATATAACCGGAATGGAACTCGTTCGCCGAATTTCCTGGCACAGTGCAAGACCACTCCCATCTGGGAGGTTAATGTCCAAAAGGACCAGACTGATGGTCTGATCCTGAATTCTAGAAGCCGCCTCCTGATAAGAATAGGCCTGAATAATAGTATAGTTTTCTTTTTCAAGCATGAACTTCAGCCCCTCGTTTAAGAGACGGTCATCCTCTACAATTAGAATGGTTGTCATTGAAACTCACCTCTATACCTATCATTGTAACAAGCAGAGGAAGACTACGCTGTTAATTAATTAGCTCTATTCCATTTGCCGCAGACGTTCCACAATGCTGTCCTTTTTAATTTGCTTATAAGCAATAAGCGGAACACTCAGGCAAACCACAAAAACGAGTACAATTGCAATAGAAAGCGGAAGGGTTGGGAAGCTAAACACAGCATAAGTAGCTTCTTGGCTGAACAGGCTATAAGCACCATAACTGACTAATGTGCCTATTGTTGAGATTAGTAATGTCGATATGATCGCATAACCTGCCCCTTCAAACAGCAACAGCTTTCTCATCTGCTTAAAGGTCATCCCGATGCTCTCCATCACTGCGAACTCCAGCTTCCGAGCTACAACCCCTGTATACATAATATTAACGTAATTCAAAATTCCAATCAGCGCTAGAATGAGCGCAATTCCGCCACCCATAATGTAAAAGGTTAACTTAGCCGATTCCATGAACCTTTCCATATACAGCTTCGACTCCAGCTTCAGCTCGCCATCTCCGCCGATGAGTCCTTCCAATAGATCGGTGATTGGCTTCCAGTCTTTTGGGTCAGCATTAATATACACTTTATTTATAAATGGGTTACTCATGAACTTCTTTATAGCGGCGTGGCTGATATAGACATTCGGAGCCACAAAATGTGAAGATTCCAGTGAACTGAAATTACCAAGCCCTCCAATTTCGAAAGATTGTGCGGCTTCGCTTTTTATAGGACTGATTTGAAATGGATCTCCGACCTTAAGACCACCGAGATTAAAATTGTCCAGCAAGGCAATCTCACCTTTTTCAAACCGTTCCATATCTACAGTGAACCCTAATTTCTCCTCCAACTTTCTGACCTGATCTGGATCTAACCCAGTAACACGGGTCATTGAGAACATCCCTTGCCCCTTAGCTAGTTGTTCATCGGCAGGGCGTTCTGTGTGATATGATTTTGCGAATTCATCTACATATTTACCGAATACCTTAGGGTCATATTTCATCTCAGCCATTTCAATATAAACCTTGAAGACCTCTTTTACTCCATTCATATCCTGAATATTCTTGATCAAATCCTCTGAGATCTTGGTCTTCGCTTCCCCCTCAAATCCTAAGGACATCGTCTGATTGGACAGCGTGAAGTCGTTATCCATGTATTCCGAAATAAAATGATCTGTACTCATACTAAGCACTAGTGTATTGATCACCAGAAAAGTCGTTAGCCCGAGAAATAAAGAGAGAAACACAACCATCGCCCGTTTTTTCACTCTAAAAATATTACGCCAAGCCAGTCGATGCAGCTTTGATCCACCAGTTCCCCGTTTCTTCTTAGCTTTAACCATCGTCCCTGTATATCTTACCGCTTCTATTGGAGAGACTTTACCGGCTATAGAGGCGGGTTTAATAGCACTGAACATGGTGGTCAACCAAGCAAACAACGCAGCTCCAATAAAGATTAATGGGTGAAACGAAATCTCCACGCCCGTATCCAAATCCATTGTACTCATAGCCAGCGGCACCATTACGAAGGAAGTCACAGCTCCTGCGGCAAGTCCCAGTGGGATAGCGATAAGTGCTAACCGTGAGGCCTGTGCCCTAACTATTTTTTTAATCTGCCGTTGTGTAGTTCCTAGCGTTCTAAGCAGACCGTAGAACCTTGTATCCCGTGAGACAGAAATATAAAGCACATTATAAATCAATAAATATCCGCTCAGCATAACAAATAATATAATTCCAGCGTAACCAATCAAAGTTGCTGTTCTATCCGAAGAGGAAGACGATTGGTTAGAGACCGGTTCGAGCTTCTGACTTTTTTCCAAAGAAATATCCTGTTGCAAACGTGAGATAAGTTTATCCGTGTTTTTCTCATTAAATAAGATAGTGACATTTTTGGGATTCTCAAGATCTACACCATGCGCTTCGGCAAAAGCTCCCGATACCAGCATAGCGCCAGTATTTCCGGTACGCACATGACTGTAATCGGTAAACCATCCACTTAGTATGAAGGTGTTACTCTCTTGAGATTTCACCCCACCGCGGGTAACGGAGTAGGTAAATGGCAAGCTCATGCCGATCTGCGGATCATCCACCCCCATCGACTGTAATATCCATAAAGGAACGGCGATTTCATTGTCCTTTTCTGGGTACTTGCCCTTTAGCCCATCGATTACAGGCTTACGCATCTCTGTCCATTCTGTAGAGTCGTACCAGAGCAGAGCTAAATTAAGATCTCCTATTTCTGGCGTATTGATCACATTACCTACCCTGGACTGAAGTCCGATGGTCTCAATATAGGAGAGTTCCTTTAACTTGTTCATTTGTTGTTCTGACGGGGAGGTTAAGTAGACATCAGCCATGGTTCCGTTTATTTTCAATTGCTGCATTTCGAAGGTCTTATAGTTGCTCAGTCCAATACTAAAAAAAGAAGTAATGAGCCAGGTAGTAAGCACGATAGCCAGAATCACAAAACGATTTCGGGTCCGATTGGCTTTCAGGCTTCTGCTCGTCAGCTTTTTAACAATGGGCTTATTACTGTTTGGAAACATCATCACAATGCCCCTCCAGTAATTTTACCGTCCTCTATCCGGATGGTCCGGTCTGCAAGCTGAGCAATCTCTTCATTATGAGTAATCATTAGAATCGTCTGATTAAACTGTCTGCTTGTTACTTTGAGTAATCCAATGACCTCCTGGCTAGTGATGCTGTCCAAGTTCCCTGTAGGTTCATCTGCTAGGATAATGGAAGGTTTAGCTGCCAATGCCCGTGCGATGGCTACCCTTTGCTGCTGACCGCCTGAAAGCTGACCAGGGAGGTTGTCCAATTTTTGCGAAAGACCTAACGTATTCACAATATGATCCACGAAATCCTTGTCTATTTTGTTTCCATCCAGCTCTATAGGCAACACAATATTTTCGTATACATTAAGAATCGGCACTAGATTATAGTTCTGAAACACAAATCCGATCTTTCTTCTTCTAAATACCGTCAACTCATCATCCTTCATCCCAAAAATATTTTTACCATCTATGATCACCTGACCTTCTGTCGCCCGATCAAGCCCGCCTAGCATATGTAAGAGCGTTGATTTGCCACTTCCTGAAGTTCCGACAATCGCTATAAATTCACCGTTGTGTACCTCTACGTTAATACCATCCAGTGCCTTGACCAGATTAGTACCCTTACCATAATGTTTTGTGAGATTATTTGCGCTGAGTACAGACATATTTCCCATCTCCATTCCGCTTTGTTATTCTACAACCTATTATATAGAGCAGTTCTTACATTCTAGTGACACAAAAAAAGACTTGCCCATAATGGACAAGTCTCGTTGAATTACTAATCTAACTATTTAAGCTTATTTAAAAGCAGGCAACGCAATATCCGCGTAGTTATCTTCAAGGAATTTCTTCACTTCTGGTCCGCTAATCCGTTTAGCTAGCTTCTGGATCGCATCAGAGTCCTTGTTGTCTTCACGTGCAACCAAGGTGATCGTGAATTCAGAATCCGCACCTTCAGTAATCAGTGCATCTTTCTTCGGTGTTAATCCAAGCGGGCTAGCATAAGCCGGAGTCATTGCCACTAGATCTCCATCATCCAGCATACGGGCCAACATCAATAGATCAACTTCCTCAAACTTAAAGTTTTTTGGATTCTCAGTAATGTCTGCTTGTGTAGCCTTGATGCCTACACCTTCTTTTAGCTTAATCAAATCGGCTGCAGCGAACATTTGTAAAGAACGGCCGATATTTGAAGGGTCATTAGCCATTACTAGTGTTGCACCTTCCGGCAGATCCGCAACATTCTTGTAACGCTTGGAGTATCCACCGTAAATAGCGTCATAGACAGGCTGTACCTCTACTAGATTGGAGCCTTTGCTTTCATTAAACTGCTTCATATAAGGAACGTGTTGGAAAAAGTTAGCGTCTACTTCTTTATTCGCCAAAGCCTCATTAGGCTGCACATTGTCAGACAGCACAACGATTTCAAGATCAATGCCATCTTCCTTCAGAAGTGGCTTCACAATATCCAGAATTTCCGTCATTGGTGGAATCAAAGTAGCAATCTTTAATTTGGTTAGCTCATCGCTACCTTTTGCAGAATTGTTCTCGGCTGCTTTATTAGAGCCACAACCCGCTACGACCAATACCATTAACATAAGCACAACTATCATTGATTTTTTCATTACTACAACTAACCCCCAGTTTATATGTTTAACCATTTTGTATTACAAAATTTGATGTACAGGTTGAACGATTAACGCTTATCTAACAGCCGTGAGATCGTACCTCCTGTGAATTGAACCAACTGAACCAATACAATCATCACAACAATCGCATAGATCATCACTTCAGTCTCAAAACGCTGATATCCGTAACGGATCGCAAAATCTCCAACCCCGCCCCCTCCAACAACCCCCATTACAGTCGAGTAAGAGATAAAACTAATGGTGGAGGTAGTAAGTCCGAGCACTAGACCCGAACGAGCCTCTACATACAGAAACTTAAAGATCAACCCCAGCTTCGAGGCCCCCATAGACAACGCCGCTTCTATGACTCCTTTAGGAACCTCCAGCAAAGACTGCTCCACCAGACGAGAGTAATAAGCAATGGCAACAATGGATAACGGAACCGTGGCAGCCATTGTTCCAATCGCAGTTCCGACGAGGAAACGAGTGACCGGAATGAGTGCAACGACAAGCAGCAGGAATGGAAATGAACGGATAATATTTACGATGCTGTTGAGTACCAGTGACAATGTTTTATTCTCATAGAGCTGCCCTTTTCGGCAAAAAAACAACAACGTCCCGAGCGGAAGCCCCAGTAGCAGTGCGGCACCAACAGAAATACCGACCATTATAAAAGTTTCTCCGATCGATTCCCACATCTGTGCCTGATATTGAAGTACACTATCAAACATGCGTTTCCCCCGCTTTACCCAGAATTTGATCCCGGTAAGAGCCAGTACGGACTGCAGCAGGCCGGAAATCACCATCTTGGCGTGAGAATGAATCTACGATTCGACCATTTTCCATCACCGATACGTGAGTGCATATGCTTTTGACAACATCCATCTCATGCGTAACAATCACTACCGTAACCCCAAGACCCCCATTAATATGCTTCAGGACATCTAGAATATCCGCAGTTGTTCCTGGATCTAGTGAGGATGTTGGTTCGTCACATAGCAATAGTCCAGGACTGTTCGAAAGCGCCCGGGCGATCGCCACACGTTGTCGCTGTCCTCCACTTAGCTGTGCGGGATATTGCTCTGCCTTATCAGCCAATCCGACAAAATCGAGACATTCCTTCACCCGCTTCATCCGTTCACGCTTCGGCACCCCTGCCAGTTCCAGAGGGATCGAAATGTTGCGGCTTACCGTGACGTTATTGACCAGATTAAATTGCTGAAAAATCATTCCAATCTTTTCCCTAGCTTTCCGTAGCTGTTTACTCGGCATTTCGGTTAAATTATGCCCTTCTACGGTAACTGTCCCTTGATCCGGCTTTTCCAGCAGATTAATCAATCGTAGCAGCGTGGATTTCCCTGCCCCGCTTTCACCAATAATCCCGTGAATCGATCCCTTCTTCACATCAAGCGATACATCATTCACCGCCTGATACATGCCGTCCTTCAGCTTGAATCCTTTACTCACCCGACTCAGCGATAGGATTG
>NZ_CDRJTB010000024.1:0-80617 GCF_976954365.1 Paenibacillus sp. Marseille-Q9583 | reverse complement strand
TGTTTTCACCAAAAAATTATGAATGATTTAGCAAGATTGATCTTAATATGTATAAAAGATATCCAATTTCTTCGAAAGGAGCATTTCGTAAATGCAAACGTGTGGCTTGAATTTTTTGGAACAATTCGATTCGAGGAATGGAATTAGAGAGACATTCAAAAAAACGGATAAACCCTAAATGGGATTATCGGGTTTACTTTTCTTTATTTTTACTTTTATGATAATTTGAGTTCGTTAAACACATAAAAATACTGGTTGACAATACCATAAATACAGCATTAGTATGTAAATCAAAATATAGCAAGCGTTTACATTGGCTGAATTTGGGTCGGAATTCGGTGTGCTAAAGATTGAGTTTTATGTACTTAGGTTTCTGCACAACTTATTGCAAACGTTTGCACTGATTTCATGATTTTTGTGATCTTCTTTTACTTTGACAAGGATGGTGATGCTGTTAATCCGGTTTGACGAGCCGCACACATAGACCTTCTCCAACCACAGAAGGAAGACGCATGATTTCATAACCTCAGAATAATTGGCGGGGTTCGAGAAATTATGTATCCGCTTGCACAAAGGGAATTCATAATTATGGGAGGTTTTACAAAAATGAAAATAACTTTATGGGGTAAGAGGACGTTCGCGATCTTCATGATCGTTGCTCTTGTGTTCTCCAGTTTCGGCTTACACCCAGTTAAGGTTTCAGCAGAAACGACAAAGGTAGTTTTGGTCGGTGATTTGCAATCACAGTTTATTTCTACTGGGGCGGAAAATCCCGGCAAGAATTGGGATGAGACATCAGTAGTCACCCAAATGACTTACTCAGGCGATGGGTTGTATTCTTTTACTGGGACTCTGCCAGCGAAAGAATATAATTACAAGGTTGCTCTGAATGATAGTTGGGATGAGAACTATGGATTTGCAAAGTATACAAACCCTCAAGGGAAAAATGATGGAGAGAATATCCACATAAAGTTAGAAGAAGAAACGACTGTAACCTTTTATTATAATGACATCACTCATAAAATAGCTGATTCTACGTACTACACGCCAATTGCTGCGGATAAGCTGCCAAGATTGACAGGAAACCTGCCAGCAGAAGCATTGTCCACGTTATCGGATCCTGATTTTGATGGTGTGTACAGTACAGTTGTTACTGTGCCGCAGGGAGATTACACATATAAGGTTTCTGTTCCAGGAGCCACAGAAGCAGAGGATATGTCTTATCCAGAAAACGATCTAGCGTTGAGCCTACCGTTAGATCTTAAGGTAACCTTCAAGTACAATACTGCAGATCACAGTGTGACCGCAGAATATAAAATCCCTACTGAACCTGTAGAGGTTACACCTGTTCCAGCAGGGCACATTCGTGTTCACTACAAGGCTAGTGATTACACCGATAAGGGATTGTGGTTATGGGGTGATGTTGTAAATCCTTCTGATGATTGGGCTATGGGTGCGACCCCTTTCCCTGAAGGACAAATGGATTCCTATGGTGCATATGTTGATGTGCCGATTAAGGATGGGGCTAAGAAAATCTCATTCATCGCACTTAAGCGTGCAAGTGGTGCTAAAGATGGAGGAGATAAGAACTTCTCGATTAATACTCCACAAACTAATGAAGTATGGATCACAGAAGGCTCTGATGTAGTTACGCCTTATGAACCGGTTAAGCTTCCGGCAAATACCGTTCGGATCCATTATATGAGATCAGATTCCAATCAAAGTCACTATGGATTATGGTTGTGGGAAGATGTTGCAGTTTCACTTAAGGATTGGCCTAAAGATGCAGTTCCATTCCAAGCAGATCAAGTAGGTCGCTTTGGTGCTTATATTGATATTCCATTGAAAGAAGCTGCAAAAAAAATTGGGTTTCTCGTAGTGAACCCGTTGAATGGCGATAATAAAGACGGCGGTGACAAAGGATTTACTCTACTGGATCGTTACAACCAGCTGTGGATAAAAGAAGGAGACAACAATGTATATGTTTCACCGTTTGGTGAAACGCCTATCGGTTTAGTATCCGCTGAGGTGTTATCGACAAGCAAAATCCTTCTTGGTTTCACGTTAACCGACGGGTTAGATGCAGCAGCATTGAAGAATGAGATTACCGTTAAAGATAAAGATGGTGTTGCTATTCCTGTATCGGCTGTAACCATTACTAGCAAAACTTCAATTGAAGTTGATACAAAAGCCTTTGATCTGGATAAAGTTCCGCTTAGCGTTACCTATTCAGGTAAAACGGTCTCTGCGGCTAGTGGTTGGAGAATGCTTGATGAAATGTACAATTATACAGGAGATGATCTAGGGGCTACGTACAACGCTGACAAAACAGCTACGTTAAAATTGTGGGCACCTAAAGCAAGCTCGGTCGTTGTCAATGTGTACGATAAGAATGACTCCAACGTGTTCGTGGGTAGTGTGGACTTAACGAGCGGTGAGCAAGGAGTCTGGTCGGTTGATTTGAAGCCGACTGATTTGACAGGCACGACTACAAACGATGTAAGAGGATTCTTTTATCAATATGAAGTGACGAATGACGGTGTAACCAATAAGGTCCTTGATCCTTATGCTAAATCAATGGCGGTATTTACTGTGGATACCACAGGTGCTGCTGGTGCTGGCGGGGATACAGTCGGTAAAGCGGCTATCGTTGATTTAAGCCAGACGAACCCGGATACCTTTGGTTATGCAGATATTAAAGGCTACGAAAAACGCGAGGACGCAATCATTTATGAAGTCCACGTCAGAGACTTTACATCCGATGTATCGATCGAAGATAGTCTGAGTGGCGAAAGATGGGGCTCTTATAGCGCTTTTGAAAAGAAGCTCGATTATATTAAATCTCTAGGTGTAACTCATATTCAATTACTTCCTGTAATGGCTTGGTATTACGGGGATGAGACGAAGATGGGGACTAGAGAAACAGAATATTCCGCTAAAAACAATGAATACAACTGGGGATATGATCCTCACAACTACTTCTCTCCTGATGGTGCTTATTCGCAGAAACCTGCTGATCCTGAGGAGCGGATTAAAGAATTAAAAGGATTGATTGACGCCGTACATGAAGCTGGAATGGGTGTCATTCTGGATGTAGTGTATACACATATGGCTAAAAAAGAATTCTTAAACGACATCGTACCTAATTACTATGCGTTCCAAGATGCAAATGGCAACTTTATAGGAGGTTTCGGAAACAATCTGGCCACCAACCATAAAATGGCTGAGAAGTTGATGGTTGATTCCGTGAAATACTGGTTTGAAGAGTACAAGATAGATGGAATGCGCTGGGATATGATGGGCGATGCGACAGCAGAGGCTGTTCAGAATGCTTATGATGCCGCAGAAGCGATTAATCCGAAGGCTCTATTTATCGGTGAAGGCTGGAGAACATTCGGAGGCGCCGCAGCTGATCCTTCCCTTGCTGGGAAAGGAGCAGATCAGGACTGGATGGATAAAACGGATAGCGTGGGTGTTTTCTCTGACGAATTCCGTAATGAATTGAAATCTGGTTACGGTTCCGAAGGTCAACCTAGATTTATTACAGGCGGGGCGCGTCCAATAACGACAATCTTTAACAATATTAAAGCCCAGCCATCCAATACGCCTGCTGATGATCCAGGGGATATCGTTCCATATATCGAAGCTCATGACAATCTGACGCTACACGATGTTATTGCACAATCAATTAAGAAAGATCCTGCAATCGCTGAGAATGAGCTTGAAATTCAAAAACGGATCAGACTTGGAAACATGCTTGTGCTAACTTCCCAAGGTACTGCCTTTATTCATGCGGGTCAGGAATATGGGCGTACTAAGCAGTGGAAGAGCACTTCAGTTCCTCAGGACAAATTCACAGAATTGTTTGACGTCAACAAACAATCCTTTGGTTATTTCATTCATGATTCGTATGATTCTTCGGATGCAGTCAACATGTTTGATTGGACTAAAGCAACGGATGAGTTAAAGTTCCCAGTACAGAACACGACAAGAAAATATACTTCGGGTCTTATGGAGCTTAGAAAGTCTACGGATGCCTTTCGGTTGGGTGACAAGGATCTGGTTGATTCTAATGTTAACCTAATTGCCGCTCCAGAAATGAAGAAGGATGATCTTGTCATTGGCTATTCAAACAAAGCTACTGATGGCACAGGTATCTATTATGTTTTCATGAACGGCGACAGCACAGCTAGAACTCTGACTTTATCGGAGGATTTGACGAGTGGTCAAGTGCTTGTTGATAACGATGAAGCAGGTGTTGCTGCGATTCCGGTTGAGAATCAGTCAGGTTTTAATTTAACAGCTAATACTATTACGCTAGACCCATTAACTGCAGTAATTCTTAAAAAGGAAGCTAATGCCGCTGGATTTACAGCCTTGGAGCTTGACAGCACGAGCTACAGCCTGCCAATAGGTCAAACGCACAAATCTTCTGCTTTCGCAAAATATGATGATAACAGCAGAAGAAACATTACCGAATTGGCTAAGTACACATCCAACAACCCTGAAGTGGCTACTGTAACTAGTAAAGGCCATGTGAAAGGGATCTCTGAAGGAACAGCCAGAATCACCATAACTTATGGTGGTATTTCTAAAACGGCTACTGTTCATGTTACCGACAAGCGATATGTTCAATTCACTTATACTCGTAGCGATAAGGATTATAAGGGATGGAATATCTGGGCTTGGGATACAGGAGCTAAAAATGACCAGATTAATTTTACAACCTTTGAAAATGGTACTGCGAGTGTTCTAATTGAGGTTTCTGAGGACGCAAAAAAGGTAGGGTTCGTCATTCGTAATGGTGATGATTGGTCAAACAAGGATCCTTATGGTGATGATCGGTTTATTCCTTTGACACCTGGTGATGGGTTCATTAAAGTGAACGTCACCAGCGGTGTAAAGGATTTTGAAATTAAGCCTAGCATTGGAAAACCGATCTTAAAGGATGGAACAGCTACTTTTAGGTATCGAGATCCTGCCTTGTTCCGTATTGGAAATGTTGATGCAATCACTTCTGCAATCGTAAAAGTAAATGGTAAAGAGTACCCAATGGTTTATGATTCCGTTAATGAATTCTTCAGTTACACGCTGAAAGACTTGAAAGTAGGTACGTATAAGTATACCTACCTAATCACGAAGAACGGTGTCACAACTGAATATACAGATCCAAAGAATACCGTAAATGATGAATCATCTTTTGAATATCGTACCCCTGAAATTGCAATTACGACATCCGTAAGTCCGGAGGTCATAACCTCTAATCAGAATGCTGTCGTGACCGTTAAAGCTTCTGCTTTAGAAGAAATTATCTATACGGATGGGTTTATGGATTTGACCAGTCTTGGCGGACCAAGTAAAGTTCAACTGGATACGGAGCTGCTGAAACAGACGATTGCTGTGAAGGATACAGTGACAGCAGGAATTAAGACTATTCCAGTAACGCTTGTAGACCAGTATGGTAATGCGCATACGCAAAACGCTACGATGGAGATCAAAGCTAGAACCTATACAGGTGACAAGCTCGATTTCGACTGGGATGAAGCACGTATATACTTTGCTCTGACCGATCGTTTTAAAGATGGGGATGTTTCGAATAACGTGAATGTTGATAAAAATCATTTGGAAGCCTACCACGGTGGTGATTTCCGAGGGATGATTGACAGTCTCGATTATTTGCAAGCGCTAGGTATTAATACGTTATGGATTTCTCCAATCGTAGATAATATTGATTTTGATCAAGGTAGTGGCTTTAAACAATACGGTTACCATGGCTATTGGGCTAAGGACTTTACAAAGCTTGATGAGCATCTTGGTGACATGAATACTTTTAAAGAGCTAATCGAGAAAGCACATGACAGAGGCATCAAGATTATGGTTGACGTTGTACTCAATCATACAGGTTACGGCCTTAAACCAGGGGATAACAAACCGACGATTACAGCTGAGGATAAGGCTCGTTTTGAAGGAATGCTTCGTACAGATGGCGTTTCAACAGGTACGGATGCAGTAAAAGGTGAGCTTGATGGGTTGCCGGATTTCAAAACAGAAGATCCAGCTGTTCGTGAGAAGATTATTGCTTGGCAAACAGGCTGGTTAGACAACGCTCGCACAGAACGTGGAGATACGATTGACTACTTCCGTGTGGATACTGTCAAGCATGTCGAAGATACGACTTGGAAAGCCTTTAAAAATGCATTGACTGCAATCGATCCGAATTTCAAAATGACGGGTGAATATTTCAGCGGAACCATTGATAACAATGGTGGAATGCTCGAGACAGGTCAAATGGATGGTCTGCTTGATTTTGGATTTAAGTCTGCTGCAAAAGACTTTACTGACGGCAAAATAAATAGTGTGAATTCCTATTTACAGCAACGTGAGTCGATGATTGATAATACAAAGATGATGGCTCAATTCCTTAGTAGTCATGATGAGGATGGCTTCTTGTCAGAAAAATTAGGGGGAGACAAAGGTAAGCTGAAAATCGCAGCTGCACTGCAAATCACCGCCAAAGGACAGCCGGTCATTTACTATGGAGAAGAGCTTGGTAAATCAGGCAAAAATGCAGGGAAAATGTCTGAAGGCAAATTCAGCGAGAACCGTAAGGATATGCCTTGGGATCAACTGGAAGCAGAGAAGCCACTTCATGATCATTATCAGAAGCTGCTGAATATCCGTGCAAAATACTCCAAAGTGTATTCTAAAGGTACGCGCACGAAGCTGGCAGGTTCAGATGATTTAGGTTATTTAGCCTTCAATAAGTCTTACGATAATGAGAACGTCGTGACGGTTATTAACACTAAGACAAGTGAGGAATCCGCAACAATTCCGGTACCGTTTGCTGCCAATTCATCTGTAAAGGATGAGTACAGCGGTAAAACATACAAGGTATCCGAAGATCAAAAAGTAATCATTGATTTACCAGGTAGAGATGATGGTGGTACGGTTATTCTATCTGGTGTATCTAAAGTGACACCAACTCCAACACCTGGTGGTGCCGTTGTTAGTCCTGCTACTCCTGCCGATACTCAGGTTGTCAGTGAGGACAGTTTGAAGAATGGTAAAGATGGAAAAGTACAAATCGATATTGCTGCAGGTAAGACAGCGGTATTGTTACCGTTGCAAGCAGCAAAAACATTGGGATCTAATGATCTAGTATTTAAAGTGGGGGATCTATTAGTTACTATCCCTAACAAACTGTTAAGTACAATACCAAGTTTAGCTTCAGGTGTGGATGCGGAAGGTGCTCAAATCCTGTTGGAGCTGAAACCATTGGTCCAGTCTGCTACAAAAGCATTAGTCGATGGTTTAAACAAAGAGGTGGGGACCGTAACTTCGCTTTCCGATGTGTTTGAACTGAGAATTAGCATTCTGAAGAAAGATGGTACCAGGATTGTAGTTAAGAAGTTCGATGAGCCAATCACAATATCGTTTAAGATTAAAGGTCAATCGAATAAAGATCTATTGGGGATTTACTATTTAGGGGATAATGGCGAGCTTGAGTACGTAGGTGGACAGCTGAAGGGAGACGTGATATCCACACAAGTCACGCACTTTAGTAAATATGCCGTACTTGAGATTGTGAAGTCGTTTAAGGATGTTCCAACTACTTATTGGGCATTCCATGCCATTCAGTCTCTTGCTGCAAAACAAATTGTTTCAGGGGTTACGACAACCGAATTTAATCCGAAGAGCAATGTTAGTCGTGCGGAATTTACCGCATTACTAGTTCGTGCACTTGGTTTAAATGCGGAAGGACCAGTTCAATTTACTGATATCAAGTCAGATGCATGGTATTCATCATACGTAGCAACAGCGTCTAAGCTGGGCATTGTTAGTGGTCGAAGCAATGATACCTTTGCTCCGAATGCTTCCATTACCCGTGAGGAAATGGCTATCATGGTGATCCGTGCGCTTGAAGTGAAGTCTGGTAAGAAGATCGAACCAGCAGTGGGTGCCACGACATTTGCAGATGCATCTAGCATTAGCAAATGGGCAGACAGCTACGTGAAGAGAGCAGCAGGTCTAGGGCTTCTGCAAGGCAGAGAGAACAATCAATTTGCTCCAAAAGGGTGGATGACCCGCGCCGAAAGCGCACAGATTATTTATACGCTACTGAGCAAGTAAACTGTACTTCGGTGTGCTGATTGATAGTACACCGAAGTATTAGTAATTGGCTAGTAATGTGACAGTCATGCTTAGTAGTCATCTCTAATAGAAAACAGGGTATCCCACAGCTATCATAGCTAGTGAGATACCCTGTTTTGTTATGTTTTATACGGCCAAAGGCATTTAAATCTAGTTGATTGCTTTAAGTATAGCGAAACCATAAGCAGGCATCTTCACGTTCAGCTTGCCACGCTCAGCACGCACTGTATCGGCCGTGAACAAGTTCTCCCAATTTCGCTCGTCTACGTCAATACGGAACGTTTGAGCGGTCTCTTCGCTATTGATCAGTACAACTATAGTCTCAAGATCCAATCGGCGCTCGTAGGCTATCTTACTGCCTTGTCGACCTGCCTCTAAGAAAGTAAATGTCCCCGTACGAAGTGCAGGTTGCTCATTGCGGATTTGAATGAGCTGACGATAGAATTCAAACAGATCACGATCCTGTTTCTCAGGGTTCCATTCCATGCATTTACGACAACCTGGGTCACCCTCACCGTCCATTCCGAACTCGTCGCCATAATAGATACAAGGAGTACCCATAAAGGTGAACTGGAATAGTGCAGCTAACCGCATTTTATTTTTGTCCCCCGCAGCCAGCGTAAGTAAGCGTGGAGTGTCATGACTATCTAACAGATTGAAGGCAACTTCACTTGCTTGCAGTGGGTAACGCGATAACTGCCGGCCAATAGAGTTGGCAAATCCCTCTGCATCAAGGTTACCGTGAACAAAAAAGTCTAAGACGGCATCAGTGAAGGGATAGTTCATGACAGCATCGAATTTATCACCCTCCAGCCACGGAGCAGACTCATGCCAGATTTCTCCAAGGATGTAGGCCTCAGGATTAGCGCGCTTTACCACCTTGCGGAATTCACGCCAGAAATCATGATCTACTTCATTGGCTACGTCGAGGCGCCAACCATCGATTCCAACTTCTGTAATCCAGAATTCAGCGACCTTCAGTAAGTACTCTTTAACTTCAGGATGTTCGGTATTAAGCTTTGGCATATGTGGTTCAAAGGCAAAAGTATCATAAGTAGGAATGCCGTTTACAACCTGAAGCGGAAATTCACGAATATGGAACCAGTCTTTGTAAATGGAGTCTTCTCCCTTTTCCTGAACATCTAAAAATGGAGCGAAGGTTCCACCGGAGTGGTTGAATACTGCGTCTAACAGCACACGAATACCACGTTTATGGCAGAGGTCGACGAGTTTTTTTAACGTTGCAATATCCCCGAAATGCGGATCAACTTTCATGTAATCTTCTGTATCGTATTTATGATTAGTAGTTGCAGTGAAGAGTGGCGTGAAATAAATAGCATTGATGCCAAGCTCGTTAAGATGATCCAGATGATCAATAACTCCTTGCAGATCGCCGCCAAAAAAGTTGGTTGGTGTTGGCTCTGCTCCCCATGGCTGAACATCTTTTGGATCAAGGCTAGCGTCGCCATTTGCAAAGCGTTCAGGGAAGATCTGATAGAAAACAGCATCCTTTACCCAGGCAGGTGGAGTGAACACATCAACAGGGTTAATAAATGGGAACTCGAAAAGCTTGTTTGGATTTTCTGGCCGGTTCGTTTGAAAATCATTTTCGGTCATCCAAACTTTCTCGTTATCCTTTTGCAGTAAGAATCCGTATTTCAATCGGCGATAGATGGGAACTGAAGCACATTCCCAATAATCGAACATCGCATCAGAGGTGAAGAGGGTCATGGGAATTAGCTCTTTCGTGGTATCCCAAGTGTACTTATCCCCTGCAAAAGCAAATACTTCTGTTAAATCCCCTTTTTTAGCGCGGAGGCGCAAGTGAATCGTACTCTCATTATAGGCATAAGACCAATTTAACCGCGGGCGATGGTACACAGCTTCCAGTAACATGAATAAGTCCTCCTAAAGTTTTGTAAGCGATACTACCCTGACCAGCTTCGGCAAAACTACCTCGAAAGCATACGCTTAGTTTTGTAAGCGATACTTCCCTGACCAGCTTCGGCAAAACTACCTCGAAAGCATACGCTTAGTTTTGTAAGCGATACTTCCCTGACCAGCTTCGGCAAAACTACCTCGAAAGCATACGCTTAGTTTTGTAAGCGATACTTTCCCGAACAATTGATTACTGCGTGTGGGGTTTAGAATGTCGCTATTGTTATTGGTTGCACAGTTTTTTATGCAACATGCGCAAATGATCAGGCAAACTTGCACATAACAAAGAGGCACAACCGCCGCGAAGTAGCTTGTCCGAGGTTGTACCTTTCATAAGTAACATTGCCTTTTAGTTATATAGAACAGGAGGCAGACAATAGATGCAATGATTCATGTTGGGGTGCCTCTTAACGATTTGGATTATAGCATGGAATAAAAGGGCTTTCAATACTCTTGTTCAAACCATTGCACAAATTTTCACTTAAGTATATGAGCGTTTCTACTCTCAGATAATTGTAAATCTATAGGAAAAGTGAATTTGTGGGATATGAGGGGCAAATAAAATAACAATTCCATTTTTAAACACATGAATTATCGATTAATTAAAAGATATCATGTGAAAAATGGAGATAAATGCCTATAGTGTTTATAAAATAATGGAAAATGGTCAAATATGGTATGTGCAAACGTTTTTAAAAACAAACGATACTGTTGTATGATGTATTCATGAATGAAGCGCTTTCTTGCACTGCGAATTGCATCTCAAGAAGGAGCGAGCTAAAAGAATAACTTTTTTTTTAGCTTTTCTGAAATCGTTTGCGCAAATTTCTTGCTCTACTATTTTATCATCTTATGCTTTTTTAAAATTGGGAGGGGTTAAAGTAATGAAGTTAAAAAAAGTGATGGTTATCACCGCTGCTGTCTCTATGGCACTGTCCGTTACAGCGTGTGGTTCGAGCAACAATGGGAATGCCGGGGGAAACAATGCAGCAAAAGCTACTAATGCTGCTAACAACACTACAGAGACTGCAGCGCCTGAGAGCACAGATGCAGCAGCGACAGACGAGATTGTACCTGAAGATGGAGCAAGTCTAATTGTATGGGAAAGTAAGGAAGAAAGACCATTCGCAGACGAAATTGCTAAGCAGTTCACAGCAAAATATAACGTTCCAGTCAAGATTGAAGAGTTGGCACCACCAGATCAAGTAACTAAACTTACGCAAGATGGTCCGTCAGGATTAGCTGCAGACGTTATCCTTATTCCTCACGACAACTTAGGTAAAGCTGCAAGTGCGAGCTTGGTTCTTCCTAACGATGTCTTCGGTGAAGAAACAAAAGCTAGCAATACTGAAGCTTCGATTATCGGATCTTCGTATGAAGGCGAATTGTATGGTTACCCAAGAGCAGCAGAAACTTATGCATTGTTCTACAATAAATCACTCGTTAAAGAAGCACCTAAGTCTTTCGACGATGTTCTTGCTTTCAGCAAAACATTCACAGATAAATCCAAGAACAGATACGGAATTATGTGGGAAGTAGGAAACTTGTACTTCAACTACATGTTTATCGCTTCCGATGGCGGATATTTATTCGGTAAGGACGGTACAGATAAAGACGATATCGGACTTGCTAATGATGGAGCTGTTGCAGGACTTAAAGAATTTGTGAAAATGAAAGAAGCATTGCCAATTAAGAGTGGAGATATCAATAGTGATATCAAACGCAGCTTGTTCAACTCAGGTGATGTAGCGATGGATATCACTGGTCCTTGGGAGCTTGGAGGATACAAAGCAGCTCTTGGAGATAACCTTGGTATCGCACCGATCCCTACAGTAAATGGCAAAACAGCTATTACATTCTCTGGTATCAAAATTTTCGCAGTTAACTCGTTTACTCAATATCCGAACGCTGCTAAATTGTACGCTCATTTTGCATCAAGCAAAGACGCTCAATTGTTACTGAACAAAACGATCGGTTCTGTTCCTACAAACAACGAAGCGCTTCTTGATCCACAAATCGTTAATGATCCATTTGTATCCGCTTTTGCAGCACAAGCTAAGAGCTCCCAACCAATGCCTTCCATTCCTGAAATGGGTAATGTATGGAGCCCTGTAAATGCAGCGCTTCCAGAAATTTGGGATAAGGGTGTAGATCCAAAAGCAGCAATGGACAAAGCCGTTCAACAAATCAAAGATTTGAACAACAGTTCATCGCAATAAGGATCATAAATCACAGTCTTAACAGCATACAGTGAATCAAGCTGCCCGTCGCATGTTTAGCGGAGGGCAGCTTCTTATTTTCACTCGGAGAGGAGAACGGAAGCGAAATGCAGCGACATCGCACGAGGGCCGCAGTACTGTCGACGATTTTCATGGGATTGGGACAAATATATAACCGCCAATTCATCAAAGGAATCATGTTTTTAGTTGTAGAAGCCGCCGCTGTTTATTATTTTATTCAGAATCTTGCTACTGCTTTATGGGGTTTTGTTACACTAGGAGAAAACCCTAGCCGTTTGGTAAAAGTAAAAGGCATCGCTAAGATGGTAGCTGGGGATCACTCGATTTATATTTTGATTCAAAGCTTGATCACCATTCTAATGCTTATCATCATAATCCTCGCTTGGTATTTGAACATTAAAGATGCTTATAAGACTGGAGAGAAACGCGATAACGGTCTTCAGGCAAACACCTTTAAACAAAGTGTTCGCTATATACTGGATTATAAGTTCGCTCAGACGTTCTTGGTCTTGCCGGGTATTGGTGTTCTATTCTTTACCATCATGCCAATCATCTTCATGATCCTGCTAGCGTTTACGAACTATTCCGCACCTGATCATCTTCCACCCGCTAAATTGGTTGACTGGGTTGGATTTCAGACCTTCCGAAATTTATTAGTTCTCAAAACATGGAGCCACACCTTTTATGGTGTATTAACATGGACGATTATATGGGCAGTTCTTTCAACGATTACTACATATTTCGGAGGACTATTGGTAGCCTTATTGGTGAGCCAAAAAGGTATTCGTTTCAAAGGAATGTGGAGAGTTATTCTGATTGTGCCTTACGCAGTACCACAGTTAATCTCTTTGCTGCTCATGCGCAATCTATTTAACGGTCAATTCGGTCCGATCAACCAATACCTTGGGTATTTTGGAATGGGCGGATTACCATGGCTGACAGATCCATTCTGGGCTAAGGTTACTGTAATTATTGTTAACATGTGGGTTGGTATTCCAGTCTCAATGTTACTTATTATGGGCGTACTGACTACAATCCCTCGGGATATGTATGAAGCCGCTGAGGTGGATGGAGCATCAGGCTATCAGAAGTTCCGTATTGTTACGCTACCAATGGTATTGTTCTCCACAGCGCCTACTTTAATTACGCAATTCGCAGGTAACATTAACAACTTTAATGCGATCTTCCTATTAACAGGTGGTAGTCCTGTAAATGGTGATTATCAATATGCCGGTTCCACGGACTTGCTAGTAACCTGGCTATACAAATTAACACTTGATCAGAATAAAAACAACATGGCTTCGGCAATAGGGATTATTATCTTTATCATTGTTGCTTCATTCTCCCTGTACAATTACCGCCGGACGAAATCATTCAAAGAGGAGGATATGATCCAATGAGCAGAAAGATCGCGAACTTTATTCGCTTAAGTGGTAGCTACATCATCTTGATTGCTTTGTCGATAGCGGCCCTCTATCCGGCCCTCTGGATTCTATTTGCTTCCTTCCGGCCTGGTAAATCATTGTACAGTAAAACGTTTATCCCTGAGCAATTCACCTTTGATCACTACAGAGAATTGTTCACGTCACCAAGCTATATGTTTGGAACTTGGTATGCGAATACATTGAAGATAGCTATATTCTCCATGCTTATCGGTGTAGTTCTTACCTTGTTAACCAGTTATGCAGTATCCAGATTCCGTTTTAAAGCGCGTAAAACAGCGTTATCTACGGTTCTGATTCTTGGTATGTTCCCTGGTTTTATGAGTATGATTGCCATTTATATGCTCCTTAAGGAGTTTAATTTGCTGGATACGCATATTGCCTTGATTATCGTCTATGCAGCCGGGGCGCCGCTGGGGGGAACCTTTATCGCCAAAGGCTTCCTCGACACGATTCCTCGTTCTTTGGATGAGGCGGCTCGAATAGACGGGGCGAGCAATTTCGGGATCTTTATGCGAGTGATTCTTCCCTTGTCACGTCCTATGATCACTTACATGGCACTGACTCAGTTTGTCGGTCCTTGGGTCGATTTCATTTTCGCCAGACTTATTTTGCGGACAAAGGAGAACTGGACCGTCGCAGTCGGAATGTGGGATATGGTTAACACGAACCAAAACACTAACTTTACCTTATTCTCTGCCGGTGCTGTTCTGATCTCTATCCCGATTATGATTTTGTTTGTATTCTTGCAACGTCTGCTTGTTGATGGATTGACTGCAGGAGCCAGTAAGGGGTAACAATTTCGCTTCATACTAAAGAATGAACTGGGTACAGCCTTTGTACAGAAATGGAAGGCTGTACCCTTTTTCCATCATAGGGAGTGAACTTAATGAAAAAGCTATGGACCTTACAGTTTAGATCAGTTGGGATAAAATTGTTCGTTATTCTTTTCAGCTCCATAGTACTCTTATCATCTGTTCTAGGATTGACTTCATATTTTGCTGCCAAAGATATCATTACAGATGAGGTTGCCGCGGCCTCCTCACAGTCTATAGTTCAAGCAGCGGACAAGCTGGATTTTGTCCTAACAGAATACGAAGCGCTCTCAAGGCAGTTTGCCCTCGACTCCACATTAAAAGGTGATTTGGAAAACATAAAAAGTGGAGAACTTACAACGGTAGCCAAAGTTTCCGCAGAAGATCGGATTCGTAGAAAGCTAGACTTAGTTAAAGGATCAGATGAGCGGATGTATGGCGTCAGACTGGTATCTAAGAGCTTGGAAGAAACAGAATCGTATAAATCTACAGGAATTAGTGGCCTTCGTAGTGATGAAGGTATTGCTGAAAGACTGAAACAAATTGCAGATGCTAAAGGGGAGCCAGTGTGGTTTCCGGTTCGTGAGAAGGGCTTCTTTGATTCTTATACTGAACCTACTTTAACTATGGGGAGATTGCTTCGCAATCTTGTACATCCTGAAGCGGAGTATTACATGCTGATCGAAGTTAAAGGCAAGGCAATGACCGAAATGTTGTCTAATCTTCAGATTGGAATTACAGGTGAGATTCGAATTTTGAGCACAGAAGGTAACATAGTTTATGGTGCGGATCATGCTAAACTGGGTCAACCCTCTTACATAAAAGTATCAGAAGGGCAAGATGTAGAAAAGAAACATTCATTTACAGCAGCCGATGAGAACGGAAGTCCGCAGCTTGTCGTGTATCAGCCTTTAAAGACTGCAAAGTGGACGCTCATGGGATATGCACCCGTTAGTGATTTTACGAAGTCGGCAGATAAGCTTCTTTATATCACGTTCTCTGTGGTGCTGGCAGCTGCCGTGATAGCTCTGCTAATTGGTTATGTTCTTGTTCGTTTGGTTGGGCGTCCACTAGGTAAACTGGCGACCTTAATGGAAGAAGGTGAGCGAGGAAACCTTCGTGTACGAACGAATTTTAAGGGTAAGGATGAGATTGGTCGGCTCGGGCATAGCTTTAACAAAATGATGGAGCAAATTTCTCTGCTTGCAAGCCAGAGTGAAATGTCAGCGGATGAAGTGCTTGGTACTTCAGAGCAATTAGTCAAAGCGTCAGGTACAACATCACTTCATGCCAGAGAGGTTGCATCTGCTACGGGTGAGATTGCACTTGGAGCAGCAAGCCTTGCTGTCGAAGCAGAAAAAAGCCATGCTAATGTCGAAATCATTGGCAGTAAGATGAGTGAAGTAACTGAACTAAATACAGTAATGGACGCTTCGGCGGAGCGGGTTATTGAGGTTAGTGATCAGGGGACAGAGCTGATGAAGCTGCTAGTAGAGCAGAGTGAATCTACGGTGGAGATGTTCAATCGAATACAAGAGAACTCCAATAAGCTAAGAGAGAGTACTCATTTAATTCGTAGTATTCTTAGTCCTATGATTGCCGTAAATAAGCAGACCAATATTTTGGCGCTAAATGCCACTATAGAGGCGGTAAGAGCCGGTGCAGCAGGCAGAGGCTTTATAGTGATTGCTGATGAAATCAGACAGCTCGCTAACCAATCGAATGAGTCGATCCAATCGGTCTCCAAGATTACGGAAGAGATTGGTCTACACATTGAGAACACGGTAAAAGATATCAATGAGACCGCTCCAAAGTTCCGGGAGCAGATTTCTTCCGTGCGTGAGTCGTCAACGATTTTTGCGAGTGTCAAAGAGGAAATGGAACACTTCATGGGGCATCTTAGTGAATCCTCTGCTTCTATTCATGAGCTGATAGAGTTTCAGCGTCAATTAGGTGAATCCATGGCGAGTGTCAGTTCCATTGTGCAGCAGACGACGGCTTCGACGCAGGAGGTAGCTTCTATGTCTTCACAGCAATTTACTGTAAGTGAGGAGCTAGTTTCCTTATCTCAAAAGCTGGAGAGCTTAGCAGCAGATCTTAAGCAATCTATGGTTTCTTTTCAAGTATGAGAATTAAATCTTATTAGTAAAAACAATAAAACGAGTAAGGCTCCTGTGTATTGGAGTTTTGCTCGTTTTTTTCTAACTTAATGACTTCAAGCAGTTCTTCTTGTTTTAGAAGTAGTTTGAGAGATACACTTGGGTTAACATTTTAATAGAAGAAAGGAGTGATTGATTGACGAATTTTCATTTAAGCCTTAGTGGGAGTCTTTTTCAGCAGGCATTAATTGAAGATGATTATAGTCCTCATTTTTTTGCTTACTATTATAAACAGTGGAACAACTACAGTATGTCTTACCATCAGCATAATTCAACTGAAATCATGTATTTGATCTCAGGAAGCTGTGTCGTGGATGTCCGTTCAAAAGCAGGTGAAGAAGAGAGAGTTAGGTTGAAGCGGGGAGAACTGATCATCCTCGATGCAAATGTACCGCACAGACTGATTGTCGAGGATGGGACGCCCTGCCGAATGCTGAATGTGGAGTTTGGATTTATGGAATATACAGGGGTTGCTCCATCTATCGGCAAGCTCGCTCGGAAAGAAGCGGCACTTGCTGAATGGTTACAGGTGCCCTTTTCCAGTCTAGTTATGCCTGATCCGGAGGAAATTTATCATGTTCTAAAAGGACTTGTACTAGAGCTTGATCAAAGCGGTGGAAAAGGCGGAAGTATGGTTGACTTATTGTTCTGTGAGCTTCTGCTTCGATTATCTAGCTTGCGACAGGATCAGCTTCATGCCAGTCAACAGCCTTCGCAGCTCTATGTGCGGCGCAGTATCGAATTCCTGCATCAGAATTACGACCAGAGTATTCAGGTTAAGGATATCGCTGCCGCGGTCAATCTGCATCCCGGATATCTGCATCGTATTTTTAAGTCACATACAGGTAGGACACTAAGTGATTATTTGAATATGCTGCGAATGGAGAAAGCAAAGATGCTGCTGGGGCAGAGTGATATTCCAATTGCTGAAATTGCCGATTATGTAGGGGTTAGTAGCAGACAATATTTTCATCTCCTCTTCAAAAAATATACTGACAACACGCCCGTAGAATATCGTAATTCCATTGAGCGTCATTCTTGGAGTTATGAAGAGATGGATGTTCAATAGATAAGTTAGGATTTTTGACACCTTCCTTCAAAAGAGGTCATGATATTGGTTACGCTTTCCATAGCGCCCTTGCTACAATGGACAGGAACAATCAATTCATTACCGGAGGATGATAAGGATGTCATTTAAAGTGTCTTTTATAGGGGCAGGCAGCATTGGATTTACCCGTGGATTGTTGCGGGACTTACTAACCGTGCCGGAATTTAATAATATTGAAGTCTCATTTATGGATATTAATAGCCACAACTTGGAGATGGTTACCGAGCTGTGCCAACGTGATATTAAAGAGAATGGATTAAATATTCAAATCCAGGCAACGACGGATCGAAGAGAAGCCTTGAACGATGCGAAGTATGTATTTTGTACTATTCGTATGGGTGGACTGGAAGCATTTGCTACAGATGTGGATATTCCATTGAAATACGGAGTCGATCAGTGCGTAGGGGATACCCTTTGTGCAGGAGGCATCATGTATGGTCAGCGCGGGATTGCGGAAATGCTGAATATTTGCCGTGATATTAGGGAAATGGCTGCGCCGGATGTACTCCTACTTAACTATTCGAACCCTATGGCTATGCTGACTTGGGCATGCAACAAATACGGTGGTGTACGGACGATTGGTCTGTGTCATGGGGTGCAGCATGGGCATGGACAAATTGCAGATGTGTATGGGCTGAAGAAGTCGGAAGTCGATATTATTTGTGCGGGTATCAATCACCAGACTTGGTATATTTCGGCGAGTCATAAGGGCAAAGATTTGACCGAAGGTCTTTTAGAAGCTTTTGAGAGTCATCCAGAATTCAGTCGCACAGAAAAAGTTCGGATCGACATGCTGCGACGCTTTGGATATTACAGTACAGAATCCAATGGTCACCTAAGTGAATATGTGCCATGGTATCGTAAACGCAGCGATGAAATTATGGATTGGATCGACCTGGGAAGCTGGATTAACGGTGAGACTGGTGGATATCTACGTGTCTGCACCGAAGGGCGGAATTGGTTCGAAACAGATTTTCCAAATTGGATGAAGGACTCGGCATTGGAGTATACAGTGGAGAATCGCGGAGAAGAACACGGTTCGTTTATTATTGAAGGCTTGGAAACGGGCAGAGTGTATAGAGGTCACTTTAACACTGTGAACAATGGCGTGATCTCTAATTTGCCAGATGATGCGATCATCGAAGCACCAGGGTATGTGGATCGGAACGGTATATCGATGCCGCTTGTAGGTGAATTGCCTTTAGGAGCAGCCGCAGTGTGCAACGTTAGTATCTCGGTGCAACGTTTAGCCGTCGAAGCTGCTGTGCACGGCGATGACAAGCTGCTACGTCAAGCATTTATGATGGATCCGTTGGTAGGCGCCGTATGTAACCCGAAAGAAATCTGGCAGATGGTCGATGAGATGCTCGTAGCTGGGGAGCAGTGGCTGCCACAATACAGCGAGGCCATTGCAAAAGCGAAGGAACGCTTAGCTTCAGGAGATCTTATTCCAACGAATGCCAACAATGAAGGCGCAGCCCGCCTGAAGGTAAAGACAGTGGATGAGATGATGGAGGACCGGGAAGCAGCGAATAGAAATGCCAGTGAATCTGATAAAGGCAAGGATAGAGAGAAGGTACAATAGGCAGTAGAGTTTAAAGCTTACTTGGAATATGACTCTTGCCATCTATTTTCTGAGTGGTAATAAAAGTATTGTGGAACAGAGTTTAGGATAGTTGAATATATTTACACAAAAAACCTCCTCTCCAAATATCTGGAATGGAGGTTTTTTTATATGGGGAGGACAATAGAACAGGCAGTCTAGCTGTGGGCTATAATTAAACGTAGGAATTATGAATGAACAGTGCCCTTTTGACTGAAGAAGGTCTTTAGCGCCTGGTACACTTCTTTTTTGTCTTTAATGACATAATGCATGAATTGCTCGTGCTTCAGATGACGATAAGCGGACATTAATGTGCTGCTGCGGTTGTACTGATTCACTTCCCCATAACCAAACATATTGCTTCGTTTAAGCAGTTCTCCAATTAGCTTCACACAACGTTCGTTGTCGGAGGTGAGGTTATCGCCATCAGAGAAGTGAAACGGATAAATGTTGTACTGCGCTGGCGGGTATCGGCTGTCGATAATCTCAATCGCTTTTTGATAAGCTGAGGAACAGATGGTTCCTCCACTCTCGCCGCGGGTGAAGAAATCATGCTCGCTGACCTCTTTAGCCTCCGTGTGGTGGGCGAGAAAGACAATCTCTACCTTTTCATACTGGCGGCGTAGAAAGCGTGTCATCCAGAAGAAGAAGCTGCGGGCGCAGTATTTTTCAAAAGATCCCATCGAACCTGACGTATCCATCATCGCAATAATGACTGCATTGGAGTGAGGTGTTCGAATGTCATCCCATGTTTTGTAGCGCAGATCATCAGGACTTATACTGTGAATGCCGGGATTCCCTCTGCTTGCATTACGCCGAAGATTCTCCAGCAGGGTACGCTTCTTATCGATGTTTGACATCATGCCTTTTTTACGAATATCGTTGAAGATGATGGATTTAACCTCGATCTCTTCCTTATTCTTGGGCTTCAGATGTGGCAATTCCATATCCTGAAACAAGATGTCCTCCAGATCCTCCAGATTGACCTCTGCTTCCACGGTGTCCTGACCGGGTTGATCGCCTGCTTTTTCCCCTTTGCCGGGCTGTGCCGACTGTGAATCCCGCCCAAGTACATCACCGACCTGACTTTCCCCGTCGCCCTGTCCAACATGCTTTTGCTTACGAAAGTTATAGATAATTCGATATTCATCCAGACTGCGAATCGGAACCTTTACAATCTGTTTACCGCCTGACAAAATAATATTTTCTTCGGTCACGAGATCCGGCAAATTATCCTTGATAGCTTCTCTGACCTTTTGCTGATGACGTTCCTGATCCTGATGGCCTTTGCGATGAAGGGACCAGTCTTCTTTTGAGACTACAAAGGAAAAGGGACCAGATGATTGCGACAGGATGACCACCTCCCATGGAATATAAATATTTATGTTTTGGGGTTGTAACTAAAGTATATTCATGGGGATGGGGGATATGTGATTTCTTATTCACTGATCTCTTCCACGGTCAATATATAACTGTTCGACTGGCTCGCGCCAGTGTATTCACGTCCATCAAGATTGAAGAAATATTGAGCGGTTACTAATCCTTTAAGGAAACGACCCAGTACATGTTCACTTACCCGGACAAAATAATGGATGTTTACAGTGGCAGCAGCTTTGACTGTCCCTAGCGACAAGATACCGTTAAAGGAAGATTGTGGATTTGGAATCCCATCAATTACAATGCTGCTGGGATCAAGAAGGCATTTTTCCGGAGTTAGCCGATTTAGAGAGACTTCCGCAGGCCAATTCCCGCTATTCGTTAGTGAGATCCAGCATTCGACTCGCTCTCCTGCTTCGACTAGGGTAGGCTTTGCATGGATTTCGAGTGAAATGACAGGTGTCACTACTAAGGTAGTAACTGTATTAGAACGAGAAGTTTGTCTTACTGTCCGTCCGTCTGGCAGCACAAATGTATACTGAACACTGCCATGGTTTTGTACAGCTGCGATTGCATGAATGTTTATGGCTGCAGGTATACTCACTTGAAAGACCACGACCGCTGAAGTTCCGCCTCTTAAAGTACCAAGCTGAATGCCATCTGCAGGACGGGCCCCTTTTTGCATCACTCCGTTTAAAAGAACACTATCCCATACGAAAAGAGTACCGGAAGGGATAGCATCCGTCAGGACCGCATTTACGGCCAAGTTCCTGTTGTTAGTTATCGTTAGCTCATATCTTAGGTTGTCACCTGGAGCTGCTGTAACATGATCTACTCTCTTGCTGATGGTGACGCCTGCCTGAACAAGTGAGACTACGACTGTGTTACTCTCGGTCGTATTGGAATCGTCATCGACGGTATAAGTGACAACTGCACGATTAGTCAGGTCCAAGGATGGAGGGATCTCTGTAACTCGGACGCGAAAGGTAACATCAATGCTTAGGTCTTTATCAAGTTGACCGAGTACTATTCCTTGGGTAGGATCTGATTCTGGATAATAGATTCCACCTGCAATGACACTCCCTGGAATGAACACAGATCCGTTAGGAATAGAAATCGTTGCGATGATTTGGTTTAATAGGCTATTACCTTCGTTCGTAAGCCGCAATGTATAGGTGACTACATCACCTATAAAAGAAGTCGGAGTGCTTGCAGTCAACGAGGTAGAGAGCTGGTAGGAGCGTAGAGAAACTAGTACGGAATTAGAATATAAATCTCCGTTAACGATTCTTCCCTCTGGTGTGGCAAAAGAAAAACGGCCTAGCGCTTTATTTTGCAGGACTAGTGAAGAAGGTAGTGAAACAATAACGACTTGAAAAGCGATGCTCACTTGACTCTGCGGAGCAATAGAACCTAGCGGTATGCCCGAAGACGGTGTAGCCCCTGGAAGAGGCACACCGTCTCTTAGCACACTGTTGGAAATAAAGGAAACACCCTCTGGAAGAATGTCATACACCGTTAGCACAGCTTCTGTGTTTCCATTATTAGAAGCTGTAATGGTATACACGAGGGTGTCACCTAAAGAGGCATGGAGTTTATCTGTACTCTTCAGCAATGAAAGTACCGGGCCCACGACCGGGGTGTTAACGGTATTGGAATAGACAATGCCGTCAACACCCGCTGCCGAGTTGAAGAGTACCATAGATTGATTGGTTACGACAGGCTGGGTGCGTGAGCCGGGAATCATAACGCTACTACCTTAACCTGGAAGGTGATGGTTGAAGAAGCACCGGCAGCAATAGTGCCGATGGCTATACCGGAAGCCGGGCTGCCATTAGGTCGTGGGGTTCCGTCTACAGTGATGCTGCCTGTTACAAACTGGCTGCCTGCTGGGATAGGGTCAACCATGATGACGTTATTGACTGGTGAAATCCCTAAATTGGTAACAACAATCGTATAGGTGATGATATCGCCGACAACAGCATCAATAGAAGTAGTGCTCTTAACGACACTTACATCCGGAGAAGAGACAGGGATTATTAGGACATTTGAAAGAGAAGTTCCGGTGAGCAGACGACCATCTGGTGGTGTAAATGAGAAAGTTGCTGAAGCCTGATTGACTAACTGCTGCGGTGACGGGAGGGAGGCTACTGTAACCTGCAGGGTTATGGTCACTGTTACTGTGCTTCCCGGAGCAACTGCTCCAATATTTAATCCATTAGACGGGTCGGAGCCTGGTTGTGGCACTCCGTTAACTAGCACGCTGTTTGGAACAAAGACAGCTCCATTAGGGATGGTATCGGTGATAACTACATTTGCTATGAGGTTACCAGTATTCGTCACATTCAAGGAGTAAGTAATCGTATCTCCGACAGTTGCGGCGGTTCTGTCTGCCCCTTTGACAACTACAATGATAGGCTGATATACCGGAATAACAAGCGTATTAGAGAAGGAAGATCCCGAGAAGGCTCCAGATGTGAAGCTGACGGATGCTTGATCAGTTAGCGTTGCAGGATTAGGCAGTACATTGACGATAGTGCTAAACGAGATATTGACCGTAACGCCCGGTGCAATTGTGCCCAATGAGATACCATTCGCAGGATTGGCATTAAGATGTGGAATACCATCAACGAGCACACTCCCAGTGACAAATGTAGATCCCGCGGGTATTGGATCACTAATATTTACGTTGTTGATGTTGGCTATTCCACTATTGGTAACCGTCATGTTGTAGGTAATAGTATCACCAACAACAGCATCTGTAGCTGGTGAAGACTTAGTTACGATCACATTCGGTGAGGATACCGAAATCGTTGTCGAATTGGAATTGATCGAACTGTTAAACGTCCGCCCATCAGGCAAGGTGTAAGCAAATGCTACCGAAGCTTGGTTAATTAGTTGCTGGCTTGCTGGCAGTGTTGAAATGAGTACTGAGAACATAACAGATAGTGTTGCACCTGCGGATATAACACCGAGTGGAATGCCAGCCGCTGGATCTGCTCCCGGAGCCGGAGCGCCTTGAATAAGTACGCTATTAGGCACAAATGTCGTTCCGGAAGGGATGGTATCACTCAGCGTAGCCAAAGCCCCGTAATTCCCTGTGTTGGTTACGTTAATTGTATAGGTTATGGTATCACCGACGGTCGCTTGAACTGTATTGGAGCTTTTTGCTGCGGCTAGAATCGGTAAATAAATAGGCGTTGACACAATGTTAGAAAAGGCTACATTATTGAGTACCCCTGAGGTGAAGCTAACGGTTGACTGGTTATTTAGTAGACCTGAAGGTGGCAATGAGACTGTATTCACCGTGAAGGCTACAGTTACGGTTACACCTGGTGCAATGCTGCCCAAGGTTACCCCCGTGGCAGGGCTGCCCCCCGCACGAGGTAGACCATCCACTAGCACGCTGCCTGATACAAATGTAGTACCCGCAGGAAGGGCGTCTGTGAAAACGGCGTTATTCACCGTTTCAATTCCGTTATTGGTAATCGTAACTGTGTAGGTTATCGTGTCTCCCACTGTAGTAGATGTGGTAGGTGTAGATTTTACTACAGCTAGATTTGGTGAAGAGACGGGGATTGTAACAGTATTAGATAAGATTGAACCACCAAGTGTACGTCCGTCAGGCAAAGTGAAGCTATACGCTACTGTACCCTGATTGACCAGCTGCTGAGGAGTGGGGAGTGAAGTGATATCAACGGTGAATATTATCGCAGTTGTAGCACCGGGTGCAATAACTCCAGCTGGAATACCCGTAGAAGGATCTGCTTGCGCTAAGGGTAGTCCATTAATGAGCACACTATTCGGAACGAAGGTAGTACCGGCTGGAATGTTATCTGTCACTAACAAACTTGCGGGATAATTCCCCGTGTTACTCACGGTCAGGGTATAGCTTACAGCGTCACCTGTAGTGGCGTTATTCGTACTTGCTGTTTTGACAACAGAGATGTTCGGCTGGTAGACAGGGATGGTAACGGTATTGGAAAAAGTCGAGCCGGAAAAAACACCTGATGTAAAGGTTACGGATGCTTTATTGATGAGTGTAGCAGCAGGAGGAACAGAGGTCACAGTAACACTGTAAGCAACTAGTGCTGAAAATCCGGGTGCCAGGGTACCAATAGAAATCCCGGTAGAGGGATTCAGGTTTGGAAAAGGCACTCCATTTACAGATACGCTACCCGCTACGAAAGCAGCGCCTGCTGGCGTGGGGTCATTAAGTAACACGCTATTAACAGCGTCTAAACCGTTATTGGTAATATTTACGTTATAAGTAACTGTATCTCCGATCGCTACGGAAGTTGAGGTTGAGCTTTTGACTACTACGATATTAGGAGCCGAGACCTGTAGTGTGACAGTATTAGACACAGCAGTTCCGCTTAAGGGCCTACCGTCGGGTGGAGTAAAGGTGAAGCTTGCAGAAGCTTGATTGACGATTTGTTGCGGTGTTGGCAGGGAAACGATATTAACAGAGAAGCTAACAGGGATACTGGTACCCGGTGCGACATTTCCTACAGCGATGCCGGTATCTGGAGCTGCACCTGGTTGTGGCATTCCACCGACGATAACACTATTAGGATTGAAGGTAGTTCCGACTGGAATGTTATCGGTTAGGGTTACATTTGCAGCAAGATTACCAGTATTGCTTACGACAACTGTGTAGATGACCGTATCACCTACAACTAGGGCATCGAAATCACCGTCTCCATCTACGGCACTTTTTACTAAGGAGATCTGTGGTTGAATGACTGGTGTACTAGTAATATTTGATGAAGAAGAACCGGAGAATACACCGGATGTAAAACTGACGGATGACTGATTATTAATCTGTGATGGTATCGGCATCGTTATCCTCACCTCGAATGTTACGGTAGCTGTGGCGCCTGGTCCTAGACTACCGATTAGAATGCCGGCGGACGGAACTGCTAGCGGCTGGGTAATGCCGTTTACAATTACGGTTCCGGGAATAAAAGCTGCATTCTCAGGCAGAGGATCGCTGAGAATGATGTTACTTACTGTAGCTATACTGTTGTTCGTCAAAACAGAGGTGAATGTAAGGATATCGCCTGTAACGGCAGTAGCTGCATTCACACTTTTTACGACACTGACATTAGGTGCGGATACAGGGACAGAGAGCGTATTTGATACTACATTTCCTCCGAGTTGACGCCCGTCCGGGAGGGTGAAGCTATATGTTGCCGAAGCGGAGTTCAGTAACATCTGTGAAGGAGGTAACGCTGTTATCGTGACCAGAAAGCTCACAGATACGCTGTCACCTGGTGCCAATGGGCCTACAGGGATTCCGGTTACTGGATTATATCCGGGTAAAGGTGTTCCCCCGATGATTATACTGTTCGCGTTAAATAAAGCTTGGGGTGGAAGATTATCAGTTAATAGTAGAGTGGTTGAAATATTCCCGGTATTGCTGATGAGAATCGAGAAAGACAAAGATCCTCCTACGGATGCCTGAGCGGTATTCGCGCTTTTGACCATACTAATAATAGGTTGATACACAGGGGTTACTACCGTGTTCGAAAGTGAAGAACCAGTGAAGGCACCGGATGAGAAAGATGCACTAGCTCTGTTTGTAAATTGTGATGGATTTGGTAAAGAAGAAACATTCACTCTAAAAGAGACTGTAATAGAGCTGCCAGCCGCAATACTACCGATAGATATTCCTGTACCTGGATTTGCGGCTGGTACCGATGAACCGCCAACAATAACGCTGCCTGCTACAAAAGTGCCTCCCGTAGGAATGGGGTCAGAGACGACAACGTTATTCACAGCTACGCTGCTTGTGTTGGACACTTGGACTGTGTAAGTCAGATTCTCGCCGACTGTGACATCAGCAAGGCTTGCGGATTTGGTTAGCGTAATATTTGGAGCGGAGACTGGGATGCTAACGGTGTTTGATTGGCTAGTTCCGGATAAGGATCTACCGCTTGGTAGTTGGTAGGTGTAGCTGCTGCTGCCTTGATTGTTCAGAACAGGTGGTGAAGGCAAAGATTGCACAGAGACAAGAAATGTTACGGGCACAACCGTTCCTATGGCTACTGTACCTAGATTAATACCCGTAAGTGGAGAGTCAGTGGGTCGTGTGACTCCATTGACGGTTACGCTACCCGATACAAAGGATGCGCCTGAGGGAATATTGTCGGTTAAGGTTACGGTTGCCCCAATGTTTCCAGAGTTCTGAACATTTAATGTATAAAGAATATTACCGCCTACTGTTGCACTAGCGGTGTTCGAGCTTTTGACAATTTGAATGATGGGTTGGTATACCGGGGTCGTAGTCGTGTTGGAAAGCGAAATGCCAGTAAAGACCCCTGAACTGTAGGATGCCGTAGACTTGTTTAATAGCTGTGCTGGACTAGGTAAAGAGGTAACACTGACTTGAAAGGTGACGGCAACTGAACTTCCCGCAGCGATTGAACCCACAGTAATCCCTGTTCCTGGATTTGCAGAGGGTTGTGACGTCCCCGCAACGGTAACACTTCCCGTAACCAGCGAAGTCCCTGCGGGAATGGTGTCTGTAAGGGTGACGCTAGTAACTGCTTCGATTCCGTTGTTGGTGATTACAGAGGTATATAGGAGTGTATCGCCGACGGCGACATCGGCCAAACCTGCACTTTTAACCACGGCAACATTTGGGAGTCTAACGGGAATAGACAATGTATTGGACGAGGCTGATCCAGCAATAATTCGTCCATCTGGAACCTGAAAGGTATAAGCGGCGCTTGCTTGATCGACCAGTTGTGGAGGGGACGGAAGGCTGTTCACTAATACACGGAATTGAACGGTAGAACTACCTCCAGCAGCTATCGTTCCAATAGCAATACCTGTAGCAGGATTTCCAGCGACTGGTGTTCCATTGACGGTGAAACTACCAGCAACATAAGAGCTTCCTGTAGGAATGTTATCCGTAAGTGTCGTTAGCGCACCGATGTTTCCGGTGTTGGTGATTTGAAGCGTATATGTGATTTGATTTCCGACGGTCGCATTTGCAGTGTTGGCTGATTTTACAATGTTAAGAACGGGTGAATATACGGGTAAAGTTACAGTGTTGGATGGAATGACCCCGGTCATGATAGGGCCTCCTGCTACACTTTGAAACGTAAAGGCAGCATTTGCGGTATTCGCGATATTTTGCGGACTTGGTGGTAATGAAGTAACTTTGGCTTGATATGTAACCGTTATTGAAGTACCCAAAGCTAATGAACCTAGAGAGATTCCTGCTGTAATATCAAAGGTTGGTCTTGCGACGCCGGCCACTACAACGCTTCCGGTAACAAAGGTTGTTCCTGCTGGCAGCGCATCTGATAAAACGACGCTAGCTGCACTCGCTGTACCAGTATTATTGACAATTACAGTGTAAGTTACCGTATCCCCGACTATTGGCCCGGACACATTGGCACTTTTAGTAAGGTTTATTTTGGGTGCATTTATATCTACTTGTATGGCATTTCCATTAAGCACATAAGCGTCACCAGAGGTAGTTAATTGTAAAATCGCTGAAGACTGATTATTTGTAAGTCTGGCTGACACGTCAACATTAGTAATGTCCCAGCCTTGTCGGCCACCGATGATGTTGGTGCCTGGATTTCCGTTTGTTTGATTGCGATTTCCGAATGTTCCAGTGGTATCCAGTACACCTAGATCGTTGTTAATCTGTGAAGCGAAGAAGTTGTTGGCAAAGTTATTGGGTCCTGATAAAGCTACAAGCGTAGCTGATGTAGGCCCGAACAATGCCTGGTCTCCCGAACGATTCGCATCACCTTCCTGTGCGCTAAATAGTGCCCTGCCTCCAAGTGCACCTGTAATTGGAGTTGCAAAGCCTGTTATTGTAGTAGAGACTGGTGCAGAATTTGCCTGTACAAGTATTGCGCCTGCCCGTAAGGACATATTACGGAAGGGCAAGGATGTATTTTGATAGATTACACCGAGTGTCCAGCCCGCATGATTAGCTGTGGAATCACTAGGAATAACGATCGTGCCAACTACACCGCCAGTGGTGTAGGTCCCTGCGCCGCCTTGCGAAATAATGCTGGTGACATTGGCAGAACGAACATACGCCGATGCGCCATTTCCCAAATCAACAGTATTACTAGTCGCTGCATCGGGAGTAATGCTGAACGTACTTCCGGTAGGCGTAATTAAGGTGACTGGATTGTTTATGGCCGCACTGAGATTCACAGTTCCGTTAATATAAGTACCGCCCCATATCAGCTCTGCATACAGCACTGTGCTACCTGACGGAAGGACCAGTATGGCTGCTGAACTATTGCTTGTATAAAGACTAGTCGTTCCGCTAGGATAGGTGCCAAAAATAGACGATGTATTGACAGTGGTAAAGCCACCGATGCTGTCCTGTGTCCCAGGTACTCCGACTGTATCAGAGCGACTAAGCCCAAGTGTATTGCCCGTAAATGTGATAGCACCGGTCGCATTGATCGTTGCCCGTACGACTAGTGGAATGATTCTCACCTCCTTCGAGGTTCATTAGTTTCAAAAAACTGAACCGTCCCATAATCAGGACGGCACAGTTAATACCTGTATGTTAGCCTATGAGTCAAATCGGGTATAATTGTATGTCCCATCAATAAATTATAGGAAATTTTGTCTATCGTGTGATTTTAGCCTGCGTTTCATAAGAACACGCGGTTCAGCGTAAAGCCCTCTACTCATCAATTCCAGCTCATGAATAGAAATATCTTCTTTGATTACGGTGAAGTGGTACATGATTTCATGCACAACATTGGCTTGAAGCGTCTTTAGTATTTCTAGTTCTTCTGTTTCATAAAGAGGATCTTCATAAGGGTATTGATAGAAAAGCTCCATCCGCAGCAATCGATAATCGAACGGCGGCACCGGGATGGGATAGTCAGGAATCGATGGGCATACTGGACCGGACGGGGGCTGGAAAAAGGATCCTGTGAAATACCTCGGAGTATATTCATCAAACTTCTGCTTAAAGGAAGGATTGGACATATGAACAAAACTGTGGGCATACGGGGCCAGTATACAAACAATGGCTTTGTGGGTGCTAATTCTGTGAATTTCCGACATAACCGCGGATAAATCGTCGATATAAGGTAATACACGACTAGCCATTACAAACTCGGCGGTATTGTCCGGCAAAGGGATGCCTTGGCTAATGTCACAGACAATATCTACGTTGGGACCCGCGATACGATCGATCCCGAGATAACCTGCTTCTTTACTGGATCCGCAGCCGATATCGATTCTCAAGGGGACCACTCCTTAGGGATAAATCAGGCTCAACACTATTGTATTAATCCGGCTTAAGCCTGCATCCGGCGGATGCCTATTAAAGACTGGAAGTTACTAAAAATAACGTATTATGAAACCTTAGCAGAGTTGATACGTTTATAGGAGTAGGCTTATAGAAAATGACTTTGCAAACAACCGCTAAACATAGAGGAGGCAGTCAACATGAAAAAACAACGTTCCTTACCCGCTATAGCTGCAATCGCAGCATTAACGCTAGCCCTAACCGCTTGCGGTGCTACTAATAATTCAGCACAGCCATCTGCAGAACCAAGTGCAACAGCTTCTCCAGTGCCAACAGAGGAGACCACAAGCACACCCGTACCTACAGAAGGTACAAGTACCACTGCACCAACAGAGAATCCAAGTACTCCCGCACCCAAACCTACTGCAAATCCAGAAGCTAAAATTCTTAAAGGAACAGGCGTTTACGTCGGCCAAATAGATAGTCATTCTGTTGAGATTGAGACCAAAGAAGGTCCTACGGCTTTTGAGATCACAGCTGGTATGGAGAGCGTTATTGAGAAGTTAAATACGGATGATCCTGTAGCTTTTGAATATGTTGAAAAAGCAGTGGAAGGCGATGCTACAGTTAAACAGCGTGTACTTTCGAAGCTGTCACTTGCAAAATAAAGAAACGCTATCATTTATGAATAACAAAAGGGCTGCTCCTGATTGATTTCAGGAACAGCCCTTTTGTCTTGGAATTAGAAATGAACGTTATAGCGTCCCGGCATTAACTAAGAAAATAGTAATAAGCAGCATAAAGAGTAGGATAATCACACCGTTGATGATAGTGCCTATAACGCCGAAAACCTTACGTCTCTTCCGGATGGAAAGCCCAATAATGCCGATGACAACACCAATTACATTAAGAGCTGAAAGAATTATAACAGTCATTCCAAGAAGCATGATGGACTGCGATGATTCGGCTAATAGATTCGAGTTCTCATTAACCATGGAAGAAGCCTTCATAATAATGAAGACGAAGAGAGCTGCATAACCCATTATGGTCACGAGGCTGATGATGAAAGAAGCAATACCAGGTCCAGAGTGTTGAAGGTCATGATCTACTTTCTGGTACGAATACGACGAACCAGCACTTGGCTGACTCAGATCAGGTTGGGCATTTCCTACCTCTGCTGTAGGCGCGTCAGATTTTGAGAGAGAATTAAAGTCCATAGGTTGCACTCCTTGAGAGATAAGAATGAAATGTTGTTAATATCCACTTTTTCATATTGATGCTAAAAAAGCAACCCCTGATTGTGGCTAATTCGTAAATGGCTGCTGGAAAAAGCAATCGGTAATCGTTTATGATAGAAGAAGTCTAATATTAAGGAGTTGTAATCGCATGCAACGGAAACTTATGGCCTGGGGGGCTGTGCTAGCAATGCTGGCAGTAGGAGTAGGCGCTTTTGGCGCTCATTTATTAAAACCTGTTATTAGCGAAGAATATATGAAGGTATATGAGACGGGTGTACAGTATCATTTGGTACATGCGCTGGGTGTAATTCTGATAGCACTGGCTGTAGGTCAATGGGGAGAAAGTACCCGGTTACGCTGGGCAGGAAGGCTATTAATAGCAGGGACAATTTTATTCTCTGGTAGCTTGTATGTACTGAGCATTTCCGGGATTAAGGTGCTTGGAGCGATTACACCTATTGGTGGTGTATGCTTCATAGCAGGGTGGTTATGTTTGGCTGTGGAAGCATTCTCACGCAGCAAAGAGGCATCCTAAGCAATCAAGTTACAGAAGTTGATAAATAAGCATCCGTTCCATAAAGGGGCGGATGCTTATTTATCTGTAACGTATACGTTTACAGAAATTCGTCGATCTCATTTAAATTAAAGCTGTATACCTGTTTCTCATCCACGTGATAGACACTAATAGAGTTGGCTGCTTCATCAAAATTTAAAATACGACAGGGCATGGACACTTGTTTCCCGTACCGATTCGCTCGTAAACGTACTAATTGGTTGTTCTGAATATACTGTCGAATTTTCCCGTATGCATCAGCTGGCGTCTCAATAGCTGACTGCTGTGCAGGCAACTCTGCCTGTTTATCAATCGGTTTATCGAGCTGCTTTTTAGTGGTCTTTGGTGGCAGCTTAAATGAAGTTGGAGGAGCAGAGCTTTGATTCAAGGCTAGTTTGGCAGAACGAAGCAAGCTGTCAATGGTTCTCCCCAATTCAAGACCGGAGTTAATGTTGAAATCTGTGATTTTGTCATTATTGTTCAACATTTCAAGCAGATATTGCAATGCAAGCGGGTTGGTACGGGCATTAATCAGGATGTCGACATTAAATAAATAGTTGCCGTCTGTGTGTTGTAGTTTCTCGTCCATAGATCTCCCAGCTTTTCGTTTGAACATTTCTTTACAATTATAAGAATGTAAATAAACTATAACATTAAACAAGTAATAATCATATACCTGACACTAGAGAAAATGGGACCAAGGTACTGTGTTTTTTACGAAAAGCCTAGGACTACGAACTGCACATCAGCAGGGGGTGAAGCATACATATACATCGTGGTTTGTGAATAAAGGAGGTGCTGCTATTGGTTACTATGGAGCCCATTACCGTAGGTGAACATACGCTGATCGGGGTAGAAGTTAAGCTTCCGAAAACAACGCTGCTCTCAATCAGCACAAGCAGAGGGTATATTATGTGTGGTGCGCTGGATGTTGGTTTGCTCAATGAGAAGCTCAGTGATCGGCATATTATCGCAGCCCGGGCGGTTGGTGTACG
Source organism: Paenibacillus sp. Marseille-Q9583 (assembly GCF_976954365.1). Taxonomy (NCBI): domain Bacteria; kingdom Bacillati; phylum Bacillota; class Bacilli; order Caryophanales; family Paenibacillaceae; genus Paenibacillus; species Paenibacillus sp. Marseille-Q9583. Next base: position 47,748 of record NZ_CDRJTB010000024.1, on the reverse strand, counting down.
TACGCTGTCACAGTTGTTAGCTGCCCCATTGGAATCGGTAACCATAGAAGCGGAGCGACTAGGTATCGTACCCGGCATGACGGGTGCGGATGCATTACTTCTCATGGTCTGACTGAACAATCTTACAAAATCCAAAACACAAGAGGCCAATGGCCTCTTGTGTTTTTTTGCAAGAATCAGTAATTGAACATAAAAGAGAGCGTCTTTAGTTTAAATAATTTAAACAGAGATTTTATGGAAGGGTTCTCCTTGTTTCGTCTTACATGTTAAGGGGTAAATTAAGAATAGACAAGTTGCTGCCGGATGAAGGATTAAGTAGCCCGGTAAATATAAAGGATAAGGATGGGATCATCTCATGGCTAAAGCATCTAATAAAGTAAATACAACTTCACTGGAACAAATTTTGAATCGTCAGGTTGCTAACTTGAATGTATTGTACGTTAAAATCCATAATTTTCATTGGTACGTAAAAGGAGAACAATTCTTCTCTCTTCACGTGAAATTTGAGGATCTATATAATGAAGTGACGCTGCAAATGGATGAAGTTGCAGAGCGTCTGTTAAGCATCAAAGGAAGTCCCGCTGCAACGATGAAAGAATATCTGGAATTGGCAACGATTCAAGAAGCTACTGGTAAAGAGGATACACGTGGTATGGTCCAGTCTCTGGTTGAAGACTTCGCTACTATTTCTGAAGAGTTGACAGAAGGCATTGAGCTTGCTGAGGAAATTAAGGACCAGCCTACCTCTGACATGTTTATTAAAATTCGTGGTGATCTTGAGAAACATCAATGGATGCTGCGTTCCTACCTTAGCTAAACGATAAAGTATATGAAATAAGGCTTCCTGCGGGAGGTCTTATTTTTTGCGTTAGGTGGTTACGGAAAATAGCGAAACATGCGGTGCATTAAAGGATAAATAAAAAGAGATATTTGTAAAAAGACAGGGTTTGTTATAAAATTGTTGAGAATCATTGATAATCATTGTGATTCAATTTATAATAATTATAATGTGATATAGAATCTAATTGTGCTGGGAATCAGGATCATCCTGTTTCAATACAACTTTTGATTTCGCAAATCGATCAATGGAGGGAATAATATTATGGCAGCAGATTTTGTCATTGAGGGACTTAAAGCGACGATTGAGGGAAAAGAGATTTTGAAGGGGATTAACCTTCAAATGAAAGGTGGCGAAATTCACGCCATCATGGGACCAAACGGTACAGGTAAAAGTACCTTGGCGTCAGCTCTTATGGGTCACCCTAAATATGAAGTAACTGAAGGAACAGCAACACTTGAAGGTGAAGATCTACTGGAGATGGCGGTTGATGAACGCGCACGTGCAGGTCTTTTCCTTGCTATGCAGTACCCAAGTGAAATTTCCGGAGTAACAAACTCCGATTTCTTGCGCTCTGCCATTAATGCCCGTCGTGAAGAGGGAAGCGAAATTTCTTTGATTCGTTTTATCCGCCTTATGGAAGCGAAGATGAAAGAACTGGACATGAATCCTGAGTTCCTACACCGTTACCTGAACGAAGGCTTCTCCGGTGGTGAGAAGAAACGTAACGAAATTCTACAAATGATGATGCTAGATCCAAAAATCGTGATTCTGGACGAAATTGACTCTGGTCTTGATATTGATGCTTTGAAAATTGTTGCCGAAGGCGTAAACTCCATGCGGAGTGAAGATCGCGGTTTCCTGGTTATTACCCACTATCAACGTCTCTTGAACTACATCAAGCCTGATTTTGTACATGTTATGATGCAGGGCAGAATTGTAAAATCCGGTGGTCCTGAGCTTGCACAACGTCTGGAAGCAGAAGGCTACGAATGGATTAAAGAAGAACTTGGAATTGAAGACGAAACAGTAGGGCAAGACGCGTAAGAAACGCCAGGAAGGAGGAGAACACTTATGACGACACAGACCATTCTTCCGGTGGATGCCGAGCGCTTGAGCGAATTATCGCATAGTAGCGGCGAACCGGGTTGGCTGAAAGAAAGCCGCTTGAAAGCACTTGAACTGGCAGCTACTCTGACACTGCCTAAATTAGAGAAGACACGGATTGATCGTTGGAATGTGAATAATTATGGTAGCTACAAAGCAAGCGAAACCATTGCTTCACTGAAGGATGCACCTGCTTCCATTTCCTCCTTGATCAAGGATCAGGAAGAAGGCAGTCTGATTATTCAACGTAACTCTGGTGCAGTATATACACGACTAGCTCCTGAACTTGCAGCACAAGGTGTTATTTTTACCGATCTGCAAACGGCTGTTAAAGAGCACGGAGATTTGGTACAACGTTACCTTCATAAGGCGATTCAGCCTGACGAGCATTCTATCGCTGCGCTTCATGCAGCACTATGGAACGGGGGAGTATTCCTCTATGTTCCTAAGAATGTAGTGGTTGAAACTCCACTTCAGGCGGTGCTGTTAACAGATGATGCGGAAGCTTCATTTGTTCCTCACATTCTGATTGTAGCGGATACTAACAGCTCCCTGACATACGTAGACAACTACGTGTCGGATAAAGAGGAAGCTGGCTTGCACAATGGTGCTGTAGAAGTATTCGTGGGTGCAGGTGCTAAAGTCCGTTATGCTACAGTGCATCAGCTGGGCGTGGATACAACAGATGTGACTTACCGCCGCGCTGTTGTTGAGAATGACGGAACGATCGAATGGATTGTTGGAGAGATGAACTATGGTGATACAGCAAGTGATACCAAATCTGTGCTCAAAGGTAATGGCTCTAGCTCGGATGCTAAAGTAATTGCTGTAGGTACGGGATCACAGAAACTGAATTACACAACTCAAGCTCAGCATTTCGGCAAAAATACCCCAAGTGACATGATCACTCGTGCGGTTATGCGTGATAATGCTACTTCTATCATCAACGGAATTACTAAGATCGAGAAGGGTGCTACAAGAGCCGACGGTCAGCAAACGGAGAAAGTATTGATGCTGAGTCCAAAAGCCCGTGGTGACGCCAATCCGATCCTGCTGATTGATGAAGATGATGTTACAGCAGGCCATGCCGCTTCCGTAGGACAGGTCAATCACGAGCAAGTCTTTTACCTGATGTCCCGCGGAATTACACGGCATGATGCAGAAACTCTGATCATCTATGGCTTCTTGGCTCCTGTTGTGTCGCAAATTCCACTAGAGGGACTGCGCAATCAGCTCCAATCTCTTGTGGAAAGGAAGTTAGGTCAATGATAGGGAGCGTCATCCGGGAGCAATTTCCCATACTGAACCAGAATGTGAACGGCCATCCACTGGTCTATCTTGACAGTGCTGCTACTTCACAGAAGCCTCGTCAAGTGATTGAGGCGGTCAAGTCGTATTATGAGTGGGATAACGCCAACGTACACCGTGGCGTCCATACTCTAGGCAGCCGTGCAACAGATGCCTACGAGGGAGCCCGGGAGAAGCTAGCTAAGTTTATTAACGCCCGCAGCACTAAAGAAATCATCTTTACGCGCGGCACAACCACTGCCCTAAATCTTGTTGCCTCTTCTTACGGGCCATCTGCAGTGGGTGAAGGCGATGAAATTGTCATCACCCTGATGGAGCATCATAGTAATTTGATCCCCTGGCAGCAGCTAGCTAAGAAGACAGGTGCTACTTTAAAATATATACCGTTGCAACCTGACGGAACGATTACGCTTGAAGATGCTGAGAAGACGATTACGGATAAAACCAAGATCGTTGCTATCGCTTATGTATCTAATGTTATGGGAGTAACTCATCCGGTTAAAGAGCTTGCGGCGATTGCTCATCGAAACGGTGCGGTAATTGTCGTAGACGGCGCACAGAGCACACCTCATATGAAGGTCGATATGCAGGATCTGGATTGTGATTTCTATGCACTTTCCGGACATAAAATGCTAGCACCGACTGGAATTGGGGCTTTGTACGGCAAAAGAGCACTCCTTGAAGCCATGGAACCTATTGAGTTCGGTGGCGAAATGATTGATGATGTGGGTCTCTATGAATCGACATGGAAAGAACTTCCTTGGAAGTTTGAGGGCGGTACGCCGATCATTGCAGGAGCTGTTGGATTAGGTGCAGCCGTAGATTTCTTACAAGAAATTGGCATGGATGAGATTCACAGCCATGAGAAGAAGCTTGCCGCATACGCAGAACAGCGTTTATCTGAAATTGATGGCTTGACCATTTATGGTCCGCGCAATCGTGAAGTTGGCGTTGTGACTTTTAATCTGGGTGACGTTCACCCGCATGATGTCGCTACAGTACTAGATGCGGAGGGAATTGCTATCCGTGCTGGTCATCACTGCTGTCAGCCGCTGATGCGCTGGCTGGAAGCCAGCTCAACAGCGCGTGCGAGCTTTTACCTGTATAACACCGAGCAGGATGTAGATCGATTGGTGGACGCTTTAATCAAGACAAAGGAGTACTTCGGCTATGAACTTGGATGACTTGTACAGACGCGTAATTATGGATCATTATAAAAGTCCTAGGAATCGTGGTTCATTTGAAGATGATGCTCTGAAAATTGAACTGAATAACCCAACTTGTGGTGATCGTATTACACTTCAGCTTAAGGTAGAGGATGGAATCGTCAAGGATGCCCGTTATAACGGTGAAGGTTGCTCGATCAGTATGTCATCGGCTTCGATGATGACTGAGGCGATCAAAGGACAAACGGTTGAACGAGCACTCGAATTAGCCGATAACTTCTCCTTATTGATGAAGGGTGAAGACGTGGATTTTGGAGATTATGAAGACATTGAAGCCCTATCGGGTGTGAATAAATTCCCTGCGCGGATCAAATGCGCAACACTGGCTTGGAACGCGCTTCGTAAAGGAATTGACGAAGAAGAACAACATAAATAACAGTAGAACAAGGAGGCTGACACCATGGCTAAGAAAGCGCCTGATATGGAAGAGTACCAATACGGGTTCCGTGATGAGCATAAGTCGATATTCCAGTCTGGTAAAGGTTTGACGGCCGAAATTGTTAAAGAAATTTCAGCAATCAAAAATGAACCACAGTGGATGCTTGATTTCCGTTTAAAATCCCTTGAACAGTTCCGTAAAATGCCGATGCCTACATGGGGCGGCAATATGGACGATTTAGATTTTGAGGATATTCAATATTATGTAAGACCTTCCGAGAAACAAGGGAAAACTTGGGAAGAAGTTCCTTCCGAAATCAAGGAAACCTTTGATAAGCTGGGTATTCCTGAAGCGGAACAGAAGTTCCTCGCCGGCGTATCGGCACAATATGAATCTGAGGTTGTATACCACAGCATGCAGAAGAGCCTTGAAGATCAAGGGGTTATTTTTACAGATACCGATACTGCACTGCGTGAACATCCAGAGCTTCTTAAGAAGTTCTTCGGGACGATAATCCCTCCAACCGATAATAAATTTGCAGCACTTAACAGTGCAGTTTGGTCAGGCGGAAGCTTCATCTACGTTCCAAAAGGTGTGAAATGTGAAGTTCCTTTGCAGGCTTACTTCCGTATTAACTCCGAGAACATGGGACAATTTGAGCGTACCTTGATCCTCGCTGACGAAGATAGCTTCGTGCATTATGTAGAAGGCTGTACAGCGCCAATCTACAGCACGAATTCTCTGCACAGTGCAGTTGTTGAAATTTTGTGTATGAAGAACTCACGCGTTCGTTATACTACAATCCAGAACTGGGCTCCTAACATCTACAACCTCGTTACTAAACGTGCGGTTGCAGAAGAGAATGCTACGATGGAATGGGTCGATGGCAACATCGGTTCCAAGCTGACGATGAAGTACCCTGCGGTGGTTCTTAAAGGCCGTGGCGCTAAAGGTTCAGTACTGTCCATCGCGGTAGCGGGTAAAAACCAGCATCAGGATGCAGGTGCCAAGATGATCCATTTGGCTCCAGACACAACATCCACTATTGTATCGAAATCGATCAGTAAGCACGGCGGTAAAGTAACTTATCGTGGTCTTGCTTCCTTTGGTCGTCAAGCAGAAGGTGCGAAATCGAACATCAAATGTGATACGCTCATTTTGGATAATGAATCCACTTCGGATACTATTCCTTACAATGAAATTATGAACGATAACATCGTTCTTGAGCACGAAGCAACGGTGTCCAAAGTTTCTGAGGAGCAATTGTTCTATCTGATGAGCCGCGGCTTAACAGAAGCAGAAGCGACTCAAATGATCGTCATGGGCTTCATCGAACCGTTCACCAAAGAACTGCCGATGGAATATGCGGTCGAAATGAACCGTTTGATTAAGTTCGAAATGGAAGGTTCTATCGGTTAATTTCTGTTGCTGATGTTTACTGCATGATAAGTGAATAAGAAATACCCCGTCACCATAGTTATTGGTTGACGGGGTATTTTTTTGTTTTCGAGTGATGTTTTCTGACTGGAACAGGTTCATATACACAAAAATACCTTTGATTAGGCTTTGCATTCTGTACCAATGTTTACATTTGCCCTTTAGAATTAAGCGGAATTTTATTAAAGGTTTAACATCTAAAAAATATGGACACTCCGAAGGAATTGATAGAAGAAATATCCTCCAAAACCGATTAACAAAAAAACCGCGCTAATGGTAAGCCATTTAATAGCAGTCCGGTTCATTGTTTTTCGTGTGGTGGTTAGGGAAAGGTCGATAGTCATTCAACCAAGGCCAACAATCCAACCATGCATAAAGCCATTTTTTAGGCCAGGATGCTTCTTTTGAGTTGATGCCTATGCCTATAATACAAGGTAAGGCTGCATTGATCGTGAACAAGAATTCATCTTTGCGATTTTTAAACAGCGTAACTGCTTGCATTCACAATAAAAGCTCCATGGCTGCGCGTTCTTTATCCGCAATCTCGAGCAACAGTTTGGATACCTGCTGCAGCTCCCGGTGGCTGCCCGTTTTTCCGGCATGGTTGATCGAAGCAGATATGCTGACCCACATTGGAGCGATTTCCGCAAACAAGCGGTAAGCTTGCTCGATTTTCGGGTCTGCCAACTGATCTGCGCATTCTTTCAGGAAATCCCGATACAGATTCCGAAACAAAGCACCGCCGGTTCCACCACGTTCCATTAGCATTGCGGTCAGGCATAAATCATGTTCAATATTGTTGCTGCGGGAAGGCCACTTCAGGATTTCATCGCTCATTTTTATAATGCCTTTATTTCCGATATTGCGAATGGGCGGGTTCAAATAGTCATGCGCATTTTTGGCCAGGGATACGCGTATAGCTTGAACGAGAGGCGGGATAGTATCAAATGGCTCGAGTGTGAAAGAACGATTACGGGAACTCATGGGCCCTTTTGCATTTCTGGCTGCGACCAAGCTTGTTAAACTCGTCTTCAGCAGTCCGCCCTGTTGTGCAGTGTCTGCCATGTAGGCATAAGCGTCGTCCATGCCGTAAAGAACCGCATAGTGACCGGCAAAGTGCACTTTGCTCGTGAAATAGTCTAAGTAATAGGAATCCAACTTTAGTCCGACCGGAATTCCGCGATCGATGTAACTCCGTACGTTCTGCCATGCCTTGTCGATGGACGATGTTTCTTGAATATTGACGATTAAACCCAGCCGGGCGGCGAGGTTGGCCGTCAATTCATCCGGTTTCACCCTTCCGCCGATGAACGGAAAGTCCATTTTTTTCGAATCCCAGTAAATAAATCCGAGCCCTTGCCCGAGTCCGAACAGCAGCGGCTCCGACAAGTGAACTCCCGCAAATTGCAGTAAATTGCCCATGGCAGTCGTTTCGCAATGTTCGCCTTGGTAAGGATGGAATCCTTCAATGATTTTGGCCATATTCACCTGTCTCCTCCAATAATTCATTAATTAGACTGGCAACGAACGCTCTTTCACTCTTGATGAGGCTTATAGGATGCAAGAACAGTGCTCTTACGTTCAGCGGTAATTGTTCTTCGCCTTGCGATTCGTATTTTTTCCTTATTTTTATTGAAGCCTTTTGAAGAAAATCCAACCGTTTCCTCAAAGCTTCCACGGCCTCGTCTTTCCCGATATAAGGTAAAGCCGCAAGGCCGAGATCGAAGCGGATGTCGCGCTCCCGCGCTGATGACAGGCTGTCCAGGATTTCGTTTCTTAGCACGATCATACCGGCTTCGGTGAGGGAGAAAAGGTGTGGCAAAGGTCCCTTGCCTGATTTTCCTTCGGATTCCTCGGATGTAACCCATCCTTTATCTTTAAGCTTCTTCAGTCCTAAGTAGATCGAAGTCGTGCCGATATTCGCCCAATCCCGATAGCCACGCCGATCGACTAGCTTCTTGATATCATATCCGGAAGCTTGGCGGCATTCCGCGATCATTTGCAGCAGCATGAATTCGACATTCGAGAGTAACATAGAGGAACCTCCCATCTTTAATATTTCACATATGCAATATATCACATATGTAATATAACACGTATGTAATATAAGATCAATAACTAGCTGGGCGTACGGCTGGCCGGATTTAAAGGTTGTAATTGTATTAAGCAAAAAGGCGAAATAAATAAGAAACAATTCATTTTTTTGAAGGTCACAGCATCCGAAATAAGGAATATTGGTCTATTAATGAATTAAGAGATTCCTGCAATCGTTAGATACAGTAGATTCTTCTTTCCTGTTTGTACGATTTTTAGAGAGTGTTCTTAGAAACAGCAAGAAATGTCCTATCCTGAATGGAAGCAAAGCTTATAAATACAGTTAATCGTTGCAACGAGGAAGTGAAGCATTTGGGTTGATGTCACCCTAATGGAATATGTCCATAGGAGACGGTTGGGTTATGTGATGGTTGATGTCATAAACGGCAGAAGAATTCTAGACATTGCTCTGGACTATGGCTATAGCTCAGAAAGATCATTTAGTAGAGCTTTTCAGCAGGAGTTCGGTCAACTACCCAGTTGCTGCAGAAATGTGAGATATGCTTTGCCGCCTAAACCATTATTAAATGATCAAATAAACCAATTACGCGGTGGAATTAAAGTGGACTAATTAAGTGAAGTTACAATAGGCAGCTTGGGCGCGATGAAGGTAGTGAGTGGGGTAAGGGTCAGTGATAATCCTGAAGATGAGGTAATTAGCTTTGTCACAGAATGGGCTAAGCGGGCTGGAAGAGAAATTGGAGATCGACGGTTCGGTCTACATGGATCTTTATTTTCCCATAGAATAGATGTAGGCTTTTTTTTGGCTTAAACTGAACAACTTGAACAATGGATTTTCATTAGGAAACCGATAATAATTCTCCTGATCTGAGGAAAAGTGCCAATAATTATGTAAATAGCCTGATAAAGGTCTTCTTTTGAGTAGCCGATCACTTCAAGGATCATGATGTTTCTTAATTCAACAGCATTAAGGAGGAAAATCGAGTATTTTAAGACAATGATGGTCGTTTATCACCTATATATGGGTCTTTTTTCCGAAATAACAGGATAAACGCTCAATTCTACCCTTTGCCGCTTTAAATTAGGGATGATACACTGCTTAAAGTCACTAAAATTGTAAGCGCTAAAAAATAGCTTTACGAAGTAAAGCTAAGTCTATGCTTACGAAGCAGCTTTACTTCGTAAAGCTTTAAGGAGGAGAGATATGGATGTTCTCAGGCAACTGCGAGGCTATTACCGGGAGAAACTGCATTATTTGATTCTTTCGATTGTATGCTTGGCCGCCGCAACTGCAGTGGGGCTAATTACCCCCAATTTGTTAAGGAAGCTGATCGATGATGTAATTGTTCCACTCAAGTTTAAAGAGGTGCCTGTGTTGGCGCTCAGTGTGTTAGTAGTAGTAATCGTAAAGGCGTGCCTGCAATTTGCACATGGTTTTTACGGAGGGCGGTTAGGTAATTTTCTGGCATACCGGCTACGTAACGCTTGTTATGAGAAATTGCAATTTCTATCTTTCCGTTATTATGATACCGCGAAAACAGGAGATCTGATGTCCCGGCTGACCGGGGATTTAGAAGCGATCCGAAACTTTATCGGTTTTGGTTTTGCTCAGCTGCTTAATGTGTTTTTTATGGTGCTTTTTGGTTCTATCATGATGTTCACCATTAATTGGCAGCTAACTTTGGTTACTTTGGTTACTATGCCATTTCTTGCAGCAGTAGCTTTAAGATTTGAGTCGAAGATTCATCCGGCCTTTCAAGAGATGCGCCTTGCGCTGAGTTCTCTGACAACGGCTGTACAGGAGAATATCACCGGTGTGCGTACTGTCAAATCGTTTGCTAGAGAGGCTCACGAAGTTGAGAAATTCTCACACCGTAATGAACGTTATAAGAATAATCAGATTTTTGCCGCTGAGCTCTGGAGTAAATTTTTTCCTGTCATGGAGCTTTTAGCATCGGTAAGTATAGCTATCCTGTTAGGCGTAGGTGGTACACTCGTCATTAACGGGAAAATGTCACTAGGTGAATTGGTTGCCTTCTTCAGTTTGATTTGGTACATCATTGGACCGGTATGGGGTCTAGGCTTTCATATTAATAACTATACACAGTCCAAAGCTTCGGGAGAACGTGTACTTGAAGTACTTAATCAAAAAATTGATGTCAAGGATAAAGAGGATGCCCGTGAACTGGTACCTTCCGAGGTTAAGGGGGACGTTGCCTTTAATCATGTCACCTTTGCGTACGGGAACAAAATGCCTGCTGTTACTGACATCCATTTTGAAGCTAAATCAGGTGAAATCATCGGATTTCTTGGAGGCACAGGTTCAGGTAAATCCACTATTACTCAACTGATGATGCGAGCTTATGATATCAATGAAGGGAGTATTACGCTGGATGGCATTGATATTAGAGAATACAGTGTGCGTAGCCTGCGGTCACAGATTGCCACCGTATTCCAGGAAACATTCCTGTTCTCCTCATCCATCCGCAATAACATTTCATATGGCTTGAAAAATGTAAGCATGGAGGAGATTATCCGTGCTGCACAGCTGGCAAAGGCGCATGATTTCATTATGGAGATGGCAGACGGCTATGACACTGTAGTGGGTGAACGCGGGATGGGTCTCTCTGGCGGACAAAAGCAGCGGATTGCGATCGCAAGAGCCCTGCTTAAGAATCCGCGTATCCTCATCCTCGACGATGCGACAAGTGCGGTCGATATGGAAACGGAACATGAGATTCAAGCGGGATTCCAGGAGGTCATGAATGGGCGTACAACACTTATAATTGCCCATCGGATATCCTCCTTGCGACATGCGGATCAGATCATTGTCATGAACGAAGGTCATGTTCAGCAGCGTGGTACTCATCAGGAGCTAATTGAAGTTCCGGGTCCATACCAAGATGTATACCGGATACAATATGCTGACTATCTGGCCAGAGCTACCGGAAGAGGGGAGGAGTGAGGCATATGAAACTTGAAGCCAAACAGAATACCGCTTCGGGAGCAAAGCGTAAAGCAGCCGAGCAGAAGACACTTGATGAACGTTTCGTGTACAAAGATGATGATGTGATCGACAAAGCGTTTGACTGGAAGCAGTTCACCAGATTATTCAGCTATATGAAGCCTTACGCCAAACAGATGCTTCCACTGGTTTCTATCATGATGATTCTCGGAACCATTACGAAGCTGACCGTTCCTTTCTTGACAAGTTTAGCTATCGACCGTGCTATAGCGCCTAAGGTTGGGAATCCAAGCTTAACACTTCTTTATTCGCTTACGGCAGGCGTCATTGTCTTATATCTCATTCAATGGATTGCAGGCGTGTACCGGATTAAGTACACGAACATCATTGGACAAAGAGTCATTTATGACTTGCGTTCTGACTTGTTCAAGCATATTCAGAAGCTCTCTTTTAACTTCTTCGATAAACGCCCGGCAGGTTCGGTATTAGTACGTGTGACGAATGATATCAACTCACTGCAGGATTTGTTCACGAACGGGGTAGTCAATCTGATGATTGACTGTGTACAGCTTTTGGGGATTACCATTATTCTGTTATTGATCAACTGGAAACTTGGTCTTGCAGTAATGGTTACGGTTCCGATCATGTTCTTTATTTCTACTAAGCTGCGTCAGAAGATTCGGATCGCTTGGCAGGATGTGCGGATGAAGAACTCTAGAATTAATTCTCACTTGAACGAATCGATTCAGGGGATCAGAGTCACACAGGCCTATACACAAGAACGTGAAAACATGAATTATTTCGATTTTATGAATACAGATAGCAGAAAGTCCTGGAATAAAGCATCTGCGATGAACCAGGCTTTCGGGCCGATGATCGAGATCACTGGTGGTTTTGGAACGATGATCCTCTTTTGGCTAGGGGCGTATCTCATCCAATCTGGCGAGCTTACTGTCGGTTTGCTGGTAGCGTTCAGTTCGTATGTCAGCAACTTCTGGGACCCGATCAACCGTCTGGGCCAGATGTATAACCAACTGCTGGTAGCGATGGCCTCCTCAGAACGGATCTTTGAATATTTGGATGAGCAGCCTTCGGTTCAAGATAATCCAGGGGCTAAACCACTAGGAACGATTCGTGGAGATATTAACTTTAATAAGGTTGTTTTTGAATATGAAAAAGGTCGGGCCGCTTTAAAGGGCATCGATCTGGATGTAAAAGCTGGGCAGTCGATCGCGCTAGTGGGTCATACTGGCTCGGGGAAAAGCACGATTATTAACCTGATTGGCCGGTTTTATGATATTAAGAGCGGAAGAATTACGATTGACGGTGAAGATATCCGTGAAGTTACTCTAGATAGTCTGAGAAGGCAGATCGGAATCGTGCTGCAGGACACCTTCATTTTCTCAGGAACGATTCGCGATAATATCCGATTTGGTCGACTGGATGCTACCGATGAAGAAGTGGAAAATGCCGCGAAAGCAGTAGATGCCCATGACTTTATTATGAAGCTTCCTGGAGGGTATGAGACAGAGGTAGAAGAGCGTGGTAGTGCCTTGTCCATGGGACAGCGTCAGCTGCTCTCCTTTGCCCGTGCACTATTGGCGAATCCACGGATTCTGATCCTTGATGAAGCTACGGCAAGTATTGATACAGAGACGGAGCTGAAGATTCAAGAGGCACTCAAAATCTTACTTCAGGGCAGGACCTCCTTTATTGTCGCCCATAGACTATCTACCATTCGCCATGCGGATAAAATAGTCGTTCTGGACCATGGTGAGATTAAAGAAGAAGGAACCCACCGAGAACTGACATCACGTGATGGTGTGTATAACGGATTAATAGAAGCGCAGTTCCGCTTTCTATAGCAAAGAACAACAGCCCATTCCCCTTGCGAAAGCAAATGAGGAGTGGGCTGTTTTATATCGTACGTCTAATTATTTCGGGCGTTTAGGTAATCTACCCGTTATACGTAGCTCAAACATTTGGGCACAAATATCCTGATGCCACTGTGTATCCGTTGTTTGTTCCGCTAACAGTATTTCATTCTGTAGTCGTGCCATCTCCCAACAGTAGGAGGCATTCACCTGAAGGCATTGCTGTTGTTCCGTTTCTTCGGAGGCTGTAAGCTGGCGTAGACGACTTAGAGTGAACAGCTCGGCAAGACGTTCATGGACTGGAAGCATACTTTTTACCTCCTAGAAATAGTTAAGCCACATATTAGTCTCGCCAAGAAAATTGTAATTCAATCATCATGAGAATAATGATAGGAAGGTTACAAATGATTAAGGGTTTCGAGCAATGGAAGAAACTGTTGGGGATTTGTAGGAAGGAAGAATTTAGGAAGGTACAGATTAAAGAAGGTACGGAATTAGCATTCTGGATTCGGAGCTTTCTATTGCAGTATCTACAATAGAAAGCTCCTTTACCGCTCACAAAATACAACAGAAAATTCCCCCCGAAAGAAAAGGGGGGATCATGAATCGAAGTGTCCTAGTCCATGTAAATTTCTACAATGGCAACGTTCCGTTCGCGGGAAAGATCCACAAACATTCCGTCAACCTTTACCAGTGGCCGGAAAATATCGACCAGATTGTTCATAATAATTACGCCAATATCACCTGTGTTCAGCAACACACGCTTGCCGATGAAGTTGGGCATTAAATGCTGGATAAAGGCTTGTACTGTTTTAGCGTTCAATTTACCGAAACTTAGATTGTTTATTTCACGCAGGACGGAAATAAGCTCTTGCTTCGACTGATAGACTCGTTTAGAAGTCATCGCACTATAAATGTCAGCTACAGCTGCAATTTGTGCATAAGGATGAATATCGGTTTTGGTTAGACCGCTCGGATAGCCAGAGCCGTCCTCACGCTCATGATGTTGGAGAGCAGCCAAAGCTGTGTAAGAATCATCCATGGAATTACGTATAATTTCGTAGCCGTACTTAGTATGTAGTTTAATTTCCTCGAACTCATCTGGCGTTAGCTTCCCTGGTTTATTCAAGAGAGAGGGTGAAATTCGGCATTTTCCAATATCAATCAAATATCCTGCACGACCAATTTCATAGCATTCTTGTTTGGAATAACCAAGCCATATCGCAATATAATAAGAGAGCATGCCTACCTGAAGGGAGTGATTATAGGTATAGTTATCTTCCCGATCTAGCAAAAGCAGGAGGGACACTACATCTTTATGCTTGTCCAAAGTTTGAAGCGAAGGCTGAAGAATGTCGTTTACCACGGATTGGTTGAAGCTTCCTTTTAATAACGCTTCCATATAAAGAGACTCGAAGCCGTCAATCATGGTATCAAAACTAGTGGTTACCGTCTGAATAATTGAAGGTCTGCTGAGGGGGGATACCTCTTCCTCTAACGTCTCGATATCAACATAATCAACTCCAAGCTGCATCAGCTTGGCGATATCATTTATTTGGAGCAGTGATCCTTTTGGTAGTACATGTAAACCCCTAGAACTATATGCGTCCGCGTTAAGGTGATTACCAGGTTTTAGATCCGAGACGTGTACTCTCAATGCCTATGCCACCTTTTATCCGATTTTATCCAGAATATCAACAAAGTTCAGATTTTTCAATCAAAAAGGAGAAAAGATTATTTGTGGATGGTATCGCTAGCTTTTTGATCAGAGTTCACCCAATGTTGGCCCGATTCATTAATGTCTTTTTTCCAAACGGGAACCGTCTGTTTCAATCGTTCAATGGCAAAGCGGCTGGCTTCGTAACAGGTATCGCGATGGGGTGTGGAGACGGCAATGATAACACTTGCTTCCTTTAAACCTACAAGCCCAATACGGTGAGATATGGCGCAGTTTGCGTTCCAGCGGTTCTTCACCTCTTTACCAATCTCCTCTAGTTTACTTAAGGCCATAGGAATATAGGCATCATAATGAAGCGCGGTTGTACGTTGTTCTCCGGTCATTTCACGTGTAGTGCCGATAAATAATAAGGATGCTCCGTGATTGACGTCAAGAACGGCATCTAGAAGCTTCTCTGCACTTAAAGGCTGGTCCGTTATGCTATAGAGGCCATCAATAGTAGCTTCATATATAGTGCCATTCTCTCCCCCGGAAACTGGAGGAATAAGTGCGATTTCGGAAGACACTGTGATGATAGAATCATCAGGAGCATACTCCCGGTCAATGGCAATTAAAGAAGCACCAATTTGGGATGCTGCATTCGGATAAGAGGCAGATAGAAGCTCCTTCAGCTTGCCAGCTGTTAAGGGAATCTCAGTCGCTTGGAAGGACAGAGAAGAAGAGCCGATGGTCTCAGCCAGACCCGCGAATAGTCGGATAGTAATATGCATTTTTATTCTCCTCTGATGTATGATCTGATGTCTTCAATATACCATAATGTGTCTGAAAATGTTATGCTAGGCTCTATAAGATCACGCACCGACTGCTTCATTAAAGAGCAGCTCAAGGGTAGGAGGAATGTTGCTTATGGGGCATGTGCCGCAAAGACTGACCATACTTCATACCAATGATATACATAGCCATTTTGAAATGGTAAGTCCGGTGGCAGCGGAAATATACGCGCAAAGGGCTGCAGCGGGAGAAGAGCCTGTACTGCTACTGGATATTGGTGATCATATGGATCGTGCAGCTGTTGAGACAGAAGGCACTATGGGTCAGGCTAACATCGACGTATTAAACTTAACAGGATATGATGCTGTAACCATTGGCAATAATGAGGGGCTCACTTTCTCTCAGGAGATGTTGTCATCTATTTTTTCCGGGTTACAGTGTCCGGTAGTATGCTGTAATTTTGTAGAGTCTTCGACAGGAGAGCCACCAAGCTGGATGAAGCGTCATGCGGTCTTGGAGAAGGATGGAATTAGAATTGGAGTGACCGGAGCAACAGCGGCATTTACTTCGTTCTATTCCCTTTTGGGCTGGGATGCTTTAGATCCTGAGACTGCACTCCGGGAACAATGCCTACTTTTAGCGCCACAGGTGGATATTTTAATCGTTCTATCTCATCTCGGACTTCCTACGGATAAAATTCTGGCAGAACGGTTAGAGGGCGTACATGCCATTCTTGGTGGACATACGCACCATCTGTTAGAAGAGCCTATTATGATTAATGGTACTGCCGTATGCGGTGCTGGGAAATTCGGTCGGTATCTCGGGCGCCTACAATTTGAGCGACTAGATCCTCAGTCTGATTTCAGCTTAGTGAGGGGTGAATGTATTCCTATTGACCCCCTTCTGAAGGAGGAGGTTATAGGTCCTGCAATCGCTATTCATTTGAAGCATGGCCAAGAATCTCTTCAGACGATCGCTGCGATTACTGACCGTGAGCTTCCTTTGAACTTGCGGGGAGAGTCCCCCTTTGGCAATCTTTTGGCACAAGCAGTACGTAGATTTACAGGAACTAGTATGTCATTAGTTAACACGGGTCAGCTGCTAGGAGCATTGCCGGAAGGCGAGGTTACGACAGGAATGCTGCACGCACTTTGTCCTTCTCCCATCAATACTTGCATCATTAAGCTGAAGGGTATAGATATTCGCACAGCTTTGGAACAGAGCCTTACAGAGGAGTTTTATAGTAAGGTCATTTACGGGTACGGTTTCCGCGGGATTCATCTGGGCAGTTTGGCAGTAGATGGATTAAAAATCTTGTACGACCCACTAAAGATACCGTATGATAAGAGTGTTGCAGTTTTTGTCGAAGGAAACCCACTGGAGGATGAAAGAGAGTATAATGTTGGTACGCTGGACATGTTTACTTTCAAGGCAGGCTATGAGACGATCGCAAATGGGAAGAATGCTTTGTTTCTATTACCACATTTTTTGCGCGATCTCTTGCGAATGGAGTTACAGCGTCCAAACAGCCTCGATGAATGCTTGCTTACTCGCTGGGAGGCTAAGTCTGAATAAGGCCAACAGCTCATAATCTACACTTATAGGCTCGATTTAACAGTGCTAGATTTCCAAAAATAGGAGGACAGTTATGGACACGATTACCGCTATTATTCTAGCAATTGTCGAAGGGATCACTGAATTTATTCCTGTATCTTCGACCGGACACATGATCTTGACTACGAAGCTATTGGGTTTCGCTGAGCAAGATTCGATTATGAAGACTTATGAAATTGTAATTCAACTAGGGGCGATTTTGGCGATTGCACTTGTTTACCGCAAGCGTGTGCTTAATTTGCTAGGGATAGGACGTAGTAGTTCGGGCAGAGGAGGCGTTATGCCGGCATCCCGTCTGAATTTAATTCATGTGATTCTTGGGATTGCCCCAGCGCTTGCTGTGGCATTTTTTGCCCGTGATTTTATCAAAAGTCTCTTTGGTGCTTCCACTGTGCTATGGGCGCTTGTGGCCGGAGGGATTCTAATGATTGTAGCAGAATGGGTGAACAGACGAAAAATACGGATTACTGCTCACGAACTGGATGATTTGTCTTACAGACAGGCGCTGGCGATTGGATTGTATCAGATTATTTCGGTCCTCTGGCCTGGTTTCTCCCGCTCCGGGTCTACGATTTCTGGAGGGATGTTAAGCGGGGTCAGCTATAAGGCCTCGGCGGATTTTTCCTTCCTCATAGCGATTCCTATCATGTGTGCGGCTTCCGGATATGAACTGCTGGATTCGTATAAAGATTTCACAAGTGAGTCGATTGGTTATTTTGTAATTGGATTTTTGATTTCTTTTGTAGTGGCATATATAGTAGTCATTTTGTTTATGAAATTGATTCAGAAAATTAGATTAACGCATTTCGCGATCTATCGATTCATACTTGCTGCTGTATTCTGGTTGTTTATTATGCGTTAATGTCCATTGGCATATACCTAGACACATCTGATTTTCTTAAAGGTACACCTGTCTGAATGTCCATCAAAACGGTATAGACAAAGCGTGTGACCCAAGGATTTCAATACAGAATAGCATTTTACCGTTAAAGGCAGGAGTGAGTTTAGTGCGTTTAGTATCCGTGAATCAGCTTCAAGCAGGCATGAAATTAGGTAAAAAAATATATAATGATGAAGGTCTAACTCTACTCGCGGACGGGGTGGAGCTTACGGATGCATTGATCAAGCGTCTTGCAAGAATTGATATCGGCTATATCTACATAGAGGATTCTGTCACGGACGATATTGTGATTACTGGTATTCTACAGGATGAGACGCGCAATCAGGCCCTAAAGGTGATTCGTAATCAATTTCAGCAAATGTCTGGGGCTTCAGGAATTACCAAGGGTCTGTATCATCTGGACAAAAAATTTTCTAAGATCATGGATAACATTTTAGACGATATGTCTTTACAAGAAGATCCGATGATCATGCTGATGGATATGCACACTGCTGATAACTATTTATATGTCCATTCCCTGAATGTCTGCTTGTACACTTTAGTGCTTGGTATTGCTCACGGGTATAGTAAAGAGGAACTTCGAGTGATTGGGCTAGGCGCGCTGCTGCATGATATTGGGAAGACACAAATCCCGATAAAAATCGTACAGAAACCCGGCAGGCTCAGTGATGAAGAATTCCGCCACATGCAGGCTCATACCGAGATTGGGTTTCAGATTCTAAAGGAGGAGCCGAATATCCCGCTGCTCGCAGCACATTGTGCCTTGCAGCATCATGAACGCATTGACGGTTCCGGATATCCTCGCGGATTAACAGGACCCCAAATCCATGAATATGCCAAGTGGCTGGGTGTAGCGGACTCCTACGATGCCATGACCTCCAATAGAGTCTACAAAAAGGCTATGCTGCCACATCAAGCCGTTGAGGCCCTCTATGTTGGTTCCGGTACTTTATATGAGCAGAAGCATTTAGAGTTGTTTAGAGATCGCGTAGCTATCTATCCGCTGGGGCTTACGTTGAAGCTCAGTACGGGGGAGAGCGGGGTTGTGGTCAAAATAGATCCAAGTACGCCTCACAGACCCACCGTACGTGTGCTTACGGGTCCTGAAGGAGAGAAAGTCGTACCGTTTGAACGAGATCTTAGTAAAGCCCTCTCCGTTGTTATTATTGACGTCGCAGAACAAGGCGGTTCTCTGGAAACGCCAAATTGATTATTTATAGCAGCGTGGAGAGAAGTTTAGGCTTGTCCGAAGATATGTCGGAAGCCTATTTTTCGTCTCGCTGCTTTTATTTTTTTTGAAATGTAGCGCAAGTATAGAAGGCCAGAAAGACATCATAAGTGCAGTTTTTTTGACTAACGTGGTATGATATAGGGTAAGTCATCGTTCTTTCTTCATGATTTTGGGTTAATAATAGGAATAAGATTTAAAGGAGCTAGTACAAATGAATGTTTTAAGACCATTAACATCTTCACCGAGGGAGCTGTCGCCAAGTTACGATCCATGGGATCCAATCACTTCTCTACGTAAGCATGGCCGCCATGTGCTAACGAGTGTGGAATTCACTGTAACCAATTTATGCAATATGCGGTGTGAGCACTGTGCTGTTGGTGATAGTCTAACCTCCAAAGAAGGAGATATGCTACCGCTTAAGAATATGCTAGACCGTTTAGAGGAAGTTGAGCATCTAGAAACTATTAGTATTACGGGTGGAGAGCCCATGTTCCGCGCCGGAACGGTGGATAATATCATTGTACCATTGTTGAAATACGCCAAAGAGCGGGGAATCAGATCACAAATTAATTCTAATCTGACGATGCCATATTCCCGTTATGAGAAGCTGCTTCCATATCTGGACGTTATGCATATTTCATTTAATTATGTGAACGGTGACGATTTTCATGAAGTCGGTTTTGCGAACAGTGGTCATGCGGTTGCTAAGGAAGCTGCTTACCGGCTATATAATACAATGATGGAGAACTCTCGAAGGCTAAGTGAGGATGGTATGTTAATTTCTGCGGAAACTATGATTAATTACCGTACCCACACTAAGCTGCCTGAAATTCATAAGCTGATTCTCGACATGGGAGCAAAACGCCATGAAGTTCATCCGATGTACAATTCGAGCTTTGCTTCCGCTTTGCCAGTGTTATCTTTAAATGAAATGCGGACAGCGATCCATTCGTTACTGGACCAGCGTGATCCAGAGGTATGGATGTTGTTCGGCACGCTTCCGTTTTTTGCTTGCAGCTTCCTTGAAGAAGATCAGAAATTGCTAAGTAGAATGCGCGCAGAGAAGAATGTTACGCTTCGTAACGATCCGGATGGTCGGAATCGTGTGAACGTTAATATGTTTACTGGAGATGTTTTCGTTACAGATTTCGCTGATATCGCAGCCTTTGGTAACATAGACAACCAAAAACTGGATGATATATTTATCGATTGGCAGACGAAGCATCCGCTGAACCAGAAGGTGAATTGTTACTGCGATGCAGCAGGTTGTTGCGGACCTAACCTGTTAGTAGCGGATATGTATTATCCGGAAGTTGATTTCAAAACTAGAAAAGCGATCAATCTGTAGAAATGAGGCGTTGTTAAAGTGGCGCATACGGAATTTGAAGTAGGGAGATTAATGCTTAATCTTTTGCTTGTTCTGGTGCTCGTATTATTGAACGGTATTTTTGTAGCAGCGGAGTTCTCATTAGTTAAGGTCAGGCAGTCTCGTCTGACCCAACTTGTCAGTGAAGGTAATAAAATGGCTGGATATGCACTCAAGGTAAATAAGAGACTGGATTCTTACTTATCTGCCACCCAGTTTGGGATTACACTCGCGTCACTGGGATTAGGCTGGGTCGGTGAGCCGGCCATTTCAGAGCTGCTCGTTGAACCTTTAATGTATAAAATGGGGATTACCGACGGTACTCTGATTTCTACTGTTTCTGTTGTTATCGGATTTTCGATTATTACATTTTTACATATTGTACTTGGTGAGCTTGCACCGAAATCACTTGCGATTCAAAGAACAGAAGGATCTGCGCTACTGCTCTCGGCACCATTGATGTTCTTCTATAATCTCTTTATGCCTTTTATCTGGATACTGAATGCATCGGCGAACGCATTGCTTCGTTTAGTGGGTGTTGAGCCCGCGAATGAGAGTGAGGCAGCCCACTCGGAAGAGGAAATTCGTATCCTGATGAATCAGAGTGCTAAGAGTGGTGTCATTGATAAAGATGAGATGAAGCTGATGGATAACATCTTTGAATTCTCTGATCTTCTCGCTCGTGAAGTCATGTTGCCTCGTACGGATATGGATGTGCTGTACAGCAATCTTTCGCTCGAAGAAAATATGAAGATTATTACCGAAACAAGACATTCACGTTATCCGGTTGCTTTTGAAGACAAGGACCGAATTATCGGTTTTATTCATATTACCGACCTGCTGTTTGCTCCACCTGAGCAGCAGAATGATCTTACGACGCTGGTTCGACCAATCCTTAACGTGCCGGAATCGATGGAGATTAGCCATACGCTTCGTTTTATGCAGAAGAATAAAGCTCAGCTAACGCTAGTTGTCGATGAATACGGCGGTACAGCCGGGCTATTGACAGCAGAAGAAATTCTGGAAGAAATCGTAGGCGATCTGCATGACGAATTCGAAGATGAGCGTCCGAGTGTGGAGCGCAATGGAGATTATATTTCCGTTGAAGGCCGGATGTTGATTGAAGATGTCAATGATCTTACGGGTGTAGTGATCGAGGATGATGAAGTGGATTCCATTGGTGGCTGGTTGTTTAAGGAGCTGGAGGGGAATCCAACCAAAGGAAAACGGGTTAAAGTAGAAGATGTGATATTTGAAGTCGAGGAATCGACAAGATTGCGGATCACTCGAATTAATATCCATCGGGAACCCCCTGTTGAGAACGAAGAAAATCCATCAGAGCCGGACGGAAATAAAGAATAACCTATTGAAATTAGTAAAGTATTGTTCCGGATGTTCAGGGATAAAATGAACTCCTCCTGCTAGAGCTGCATGGCTCATGACAGGAGGAGTTTTTTGTGGACACATAAAGGACATAGCGTTCGACTATGCTAATATTTATAAAAGGTTTGAAAGCGGGGTCTAGATTGAAAAAGAAGCTTCTTCTCGTTGAGGATGAAATTCGTATTCGTGAACTGGTGTCTGATTATTTCATACAGAATGATTGGGAAGTACTCGAAGCCGATAATGGATTAGATGCATTGGTTTGGTTTGACTCACTACTGCCGGATCTGCTGATTTTGGATATCATGATGCCTGCTATGAATGGCTTTGAAGTATGCCGTGAAGTTCGTGAAAAATCAGCGGTACCTATCATTTTGTTAACCGCCAAGTCTACAGATGACGACAAAATCTACGGCTTTGAATTAGGAGCGGATGATTATGTTACAAAGCCATTTAGTCCAAAGGTGCTGGTAGCCCGGGCAAATGCACTTATGAAGCGTGTTGAAGGCTCCCATCAGCCTGAATCCAGCATAATAAAATTTGGTTCCGCGATGTTTAACACCTTAGCTCATCGCTTAGAGGTAGAAGATGCGGAAGTGGAGCTTACCCCTAAGGAATATGATCTTTTATGGCTGTTAATACGAAACAAAGGGATTGTCATTTCAAGGGATACGATCCTTAGTCGGATCTGGGGAATTGAATTTGAAGGAGATTCTAGAGTTGTGGACAGTCATATTAAAAAGCTGCGAAGTAAATTGGGTTATGAATCTCGGTTTATTCGTACGGTGATTGGTACAGGGTACATGTTCGAGGAAGAGGCATGAGAAGACGCGGAATTACTTTTAAACTGTTTGTGATGACCGTTATCTTTTTCCTCTGCTTTTATGGGATGGTCATTCTAAGCCAATTGCTGTTGTTTGACAATTTTTATCAGAAGCAAAAAGAAAACCGCGTGGAGAAACATCTTAAGAGCTTTGCTGCAAGATATATAAGCGAGCCGTGGGGAAGCACTCGAACCTCCCAGGAGCTCGTTCGGTTTATGCTGCGGAATAAAACACAAATGGTTATTTTGAAGCTGGATGGAAAAATGAATTCGGAAGATCCATTTCATATAAAGTTAATTGATGATGACGGAAAGAGTATGGTTGTTTCTTTATCCCTATTCATGAATCAGTACGGAGATGCGCTTAGAGCAGCAAACATAAAAGTAGATGACCAGTTGAGCGTTGAAGGCGAACTTCTGGATGAAGACAGTTCTTCACCCGTTATACTCTATCCCATAAGTATTACAAAAAAAGGGAGCGGAACAATAGGGGATACGGAAGAGACCGGGATGATTCACGCATCTGGTACAGTTGCAGAAATTGTACTGCCTGATATGAAAATATGGAATCCACGCCAGGGAATACTGTTTGAGGCTCTAGAGGAATGGTTTCCTTTGACACCGGCGCAGATAGACGACTTCAAAAATTTGAAAATGCAGAAGCAGGACTGGATTGCTCCCTGGAGCGGGAGTCGTAATTCTGTGATTATTTTGCCTCTTAAACAAAGTACCGGAGAAATTGAACTACTATTCACAGTCACCTCATTACAGGAAGTCAAGGATTCGAACGAGGCGTTGCGTTGGTTCTTTTTATATCTGGGAATAGGCGGTATTGTTCTGATTTTGGTTCTTTCTCTCTTTTTTTCGAAAATGGTAACGCGTCCGCTAATTAAGTTAAACAACATAGCCAAACGGATGGTTTCTCTGGACTTTACAGGGGACACATCGATTCGGCAGAAGGATGAGCTAGGCAGTCTTTCTAATAGCATGTTCACCTTATCACTAAGTCTGGATTCTGCTTTACGAGAGTTAAGAGAGGCCAATCAGCAGCTAGTTGAGGATATGGAGCAGAAACAAAGAATGGAGATCATGCAGCAGGACTTTTTTGCCAATGCCTCACATGAATTGAAGACACCGCTCAGTATTATCAAAGGTTTTGCCGAGGGATTAGAAGATGGCGTTAGCGCCGGCAAGCAGGATCACTACATTAAGGTGATTATTGAGGAAGCAGATAAAATGGAGTTTCTTGTTAAAAATATGCTAGATCTAGCACGGTTGGAGTCGGGCACGATTAAACTTCGGAAAACTTCCTTTATGTTAAGTGAACTGACGGAAAAGGTGACGGACAAGCTGGTTCACTTGCTGAGTGAAAAACATTTAGAGGTCATCATTATTCCTGCAAACGAATTACCGATATATGCTGATGTGAACTGGATCGAACAAGTTCTGCTGAATTTTATGACCAATGCTATCAGACATGCGGAAGAAAGAAGTTCTATCACCGTCAATATTGAGAGTCATGCCCAGACTATTGTATTCACTATTCAAAATATTGGAGAATTAATCCCTGAAGATCAGCTGGAGCAGATCTGGGAACGGTTCTATCGGTCTGAGCCATCTCGCAGTCGAATGACGGGCGGTACAGGTCTGGGGCTTTCCATTGCGAAGCGAATATTAGATATGCACGCTTGTCTTTATACTGTGAAAAATACGGAGAACGGCGTCAGCTTTACTGTGACCTTTGAAGGTTAAAAGGATCAACAAAAATACTACAATGAAAGGGGTGAAATCGTATGAAATTGAATTGGTTGCCTTCAATGTGCACACTTGCAAACTTGGGGCTCGGATCACTATCTTTGTATTTCACGATTCAAGAACGATACAGCCTGGCTTTATTTATGATATTGCTTGCGGCAATATGCGATGTACTCGATGGGTTGCTGGCAAGAATACTGCAATGTACCAGTGAATTCGGTAAGCAATTGGACTCATTGGCGGATATTATATCATTTGGTTTAGCGCCAACCTTCCTGATCTTGTTGTATAGGTTAGAAGATGCTCACTGGATTGGACCTGCAGTTTCGGTTCTTTTTTTGATCTGTGGCGCACTTCGTTTGGCCAGATTTAATCTGTCGGCGCCTACCAAAGGGTTCGTGGGGATGCCCATTACTGCTGCTGGAGTCATTCTGTCGATGATTTCTTTACTAGATGAACGCATGAAACCAGGACTGGTCATCGTATTAATGGCAATACTGTCTGTAATGATGGTCAGTCGTATCCCATTTCCGTCCCTTAAAAAATCCTTCAACAGGAAGTGATACACCATGCCTTGGATTATTGAAATCATTTCGCAGTACGGATATTTAGCCATATTTGCCCTTATGGCACTTGGAATTATTGGACTTCCTGTGCCGGATGAGGTGTTAATGCTGTTTGTAGGTTATTTATCCTCCGTTATGGTTTTGGACTTTTCAATTTCCGTATTGGTTTGTTTCATGGGATCTATCACCGGAATGCTTATCAGCTATACCATTGGTTTAAGACTAGGGCAACCTGTGGTAGAAAAATTCGGCAAGTGGGTTGGCCTTACACCCAAGCGTTTTGCCAGTATGAAAAGATGGTTTTTGCGGTTTGGCAACTGGGCGATTTTCATTGCCTATTTCATTCCCGGTCTGAGGCATGTATCAAGCTATATCTCTGGAATCAGTGCTATGTCTTTCAAAAAATATATACTCATAACGACTGCAGGAGCGCTAACCTGGTCACTCCTTTTTGTTTCAATTGGCTTTTTTGTGGGGGCTAAGTTTTCCTTTTTATAGCCAATGGATGATCAGCAATATTAATCGCAATCGAATGGAGCAAGATCTATGAATGTATTGAAGCGATTCTACGCGAATATAACCACCAGGCGTTTTTTTATTCTCGCACTTATCGGGTTGCTGCTGTTCAGTATTCGAGGGATGCTTAATCTGGTGTTGCTGACGTTTTTGATTGCTTTTGTCATGAACAGCTTTCAGACATTGCTTAGTAAACGAATTGGTAAATTTATGAAGGTTAACAGTAAGGTGATTATTGTCATTTTATACCTCGCTTTAATCGCAGTGATTGTACTGGCCCTTGCTAAATATCTCCCTAAAGTATTGGAACAGATTAAGCAATTAACCATCTTCCTTACCAATCTCAAACCAGAAGATCTCCCGCAGAACAAGATTACATTGTATTTGTATGATATGCTCAGGGACCTTAACTATCAGTCCTACATCAAAAGAGGTATCGATTATGTGCTGAAGGTTAGCAACTGGGGTGCGACTTTCGTTATATCGACCATTCTAAGTTTTGTGTTTATTCTGGAGAAGAACCGGGTCGTCAGTTTCACTTCTAGAATGAGAGAGAGCCGAATTGCCTGGTTTTATATAGATCTGGAGTATTTCAGCCGAAAATTCATCATTTCCTTTGGGAAAGTAATTGAAGCACAAATTCTCATTGCTCTGTTCAACACCTGTCTTACTATTATTGGTTTGTGGCTGCTTAACTTCCCATATTTATTTGCCTTATCGATCTTGATTTTTCTGCTCAGTCTCATTCCGGTGGTTGGTTTTTTGATTTCGCTCATTCCGCTCTTAATCATCGGCTACAACATCGGCGGTCTGACAACAGTCACTTATGTGCTGGCGATTATTGCGGTATTACATTTTATCGAAGGCTATTTCTTGAATCCCAAGTTGATGTCCACAAAAATGAATTTGCCGATGTTCTACACCTTTATCGTGTTGTTGTTTTCTGAGCATTATATAGGTGTCTGGGGACTTCTTCTTGGCATTCCCATCTTTGTTTTTATGTTGGATATCCTTGAGATTACCCACGAAGATTCGTCAAAAAAGTGAAGTCTAGAACTTAATATTCAATAAGTTCCAAGTTATAAGCTGTTTTCGGTACTTTTCCGAAGTCAGCTTATTTGTTGTGCAATTGCATGACAAATCTTGCTTCAGTGCTTTTTTTATAAATAACGTTTTATAATGTGTCCTGCTGTCATAAGTTAGCTAAGGGAGTAATAAACAAGGAACAGGAACAAAGGAGGTACGAAAAATGGAATCACAGCTACGGAGGTATACCCCGTTTAGGGGCCCGTTTGATCCTTGCCCACCGGTACCATTCAAGACATATGTAGTTCCACCCAATCAGTTCATTAACTTTCAGCCACCCGATCTTCCGCAGTTTAGTTTACAGGAGGCTCTAAGGTATGGCACGCTCTGGCCAGCACTGTTCAGCCCGTATGAATCTAAGTGCAAAGGAGGAGGAAAGTAGACTATGGAGGCAAACCCTTGCGATCAACGATATTATGAAATGCTTGAACAGCTGCAGACTCTTGATTTTGCCTTGGTGGAGTTAAACTTATATCTGAACACTCATCCAGATGATTTAAGAAGTATTGAACAATTTAATCAGCTGACTCAGGAACGTACTAAGCTAGCGAATCAATTTCAGGAATTATATGGTCCGCTGCAGAATTTTGGTCGCGCTTATTCGAAATGTCCGTGGGAATGGAATCAGGCTCCTTGGCCTTGGCAGGTGTAAAAGTGTGTACTGTAAGGAACTAAGTTTCTAGAGGAGGGGAAGTTCCCGAATGTGGATATATGAGAAGAAGCTGCAATATCCGGTACGGGTCGGTAAATGTGATATCCGGATGGCGCGTTATTTAAGTGAGCAATACGGAGGAGCTGACGGTGAGCTCGCCGCAGCCCTGCGCTATATGAATCAAAGATACACGATTCCGGATAAAGTTATTGGCGTTTTGAACGATATTTCTACAGAAGAATTCGCCCACCTCGAAATGATTGCCACGATGATCTACAAGCTGACGAAGGACGCGTCGGTATGCGAATTAGAGGAAGCTGGATTAGGCCCGCATTTTGCAGCGCATGACCATGCCTTGTTCTACAATAATGCCTCAGGTGTACCGTTTACAACGGCTTATATTCAAGCTAAGGGTGACCCGCTGGCAGATTTGTATGAGGACATTGCAGCGGAGGAAAAGGCTCGGGCTACATACCAGTGGCTGATTGACATGACGGATGATGTGGATTTGCAGGATAGTCTCAAGTTCCTGCGGGAGCGGGAGATCATCCATGCGATTCGGTTTAAAGAAGCCGTGCAGATTATTATTGATGATCGGGATCAGAAGCGGATATTCTGAGGGATACTAAAAAAGAGTAAAGTGACCTATTGGTCGCTTTACTCTTTTTAAATTTATACAGGTCTCATTCCCTTTGCATTATATAGAATAAAAAAAGTCCGCATGTACTTATGAGTATAAGGACAGCCTATTGGAGTGTGTAAAATCCAGAAGGTGAACTTATATCTTCTTTACGAAAAGGACTGAATTCTTTGAACCAAGCTTCTACTAATTCAAAAAGTGAAAAGAAATTGAAATGGTGGCAGTTAAGCTTATTAGGCGTTGCAGGTACGATTGGAACCGGATATTTCTTAGGTTCAGGCTTAGCGATTTCTATAGGCGGGCCTGCAGTACTGATCGCTTACATCTTGGCAGCTATTGGAACGTATATAGTATTTGATGCTCTTTCACGTATGACAGCAGAACAACCAGAGCAAGGATCTTTTCGTTCCTATGCAAAAAAAGCGTTTGGTAGCTGGGCGGGTTTCTGCAGTGGCTGGGTTTATTGGTTCTCGGAGTTGTTAATCATGGGTAGTCAACTAACTGCTTTATCTATCTTTTCGCGATTTTGGTTCCCAGCGGTACCTATGTGGATTTTTGCTGCTGGGTTTGCTTTATTGGGTCTTGTCATTGTCTTTTTTGGGAATAAGGGGTTTGACCGGGTTGAGAATGTGTTGGCTGTAATAAAAATAGCTGCTATTCTCATGTTCTTAATCATTGCGGCTTCTCTATTGGCTGGTTGGATAGGCGGAGGGAAGTATACACCGAAGGTTCCATTAATCTACTCCGCGCTATTTCCTAAAGGAGGGGTGGGGTTGTGGTCTGCCTTTCTGTTCGCTTTTTATGCTTACGGAGGGATTGAGGTACTCGGAATTATGTCCAATAGACTTCAAAAGCCGGAGGATGCACCAAAGGCAGGAAAGGTTATGCTGATCGCCTTGGTTATTGTATACATCTTGTCTATTGGTCTAGCTGTAATCATGGTGCCCTTTAGTGCGTTTAACTCGAAAGAAAGTCCGTTTGTTCTAGCGCTAAGTAGTGATCATTTGGCTTTCGTACCTCATTTATTTAACGGAGTGTTGATTGTCGCTGGCTTCTCTACAATGACTGCGTCACTCTACGCTGTAACTTCAATGATGATTACCCTGTCTCAAGAAGGAGATGCTCCGAAGTTATTTTCTCGGAAGTGGAAGGATAAATATCCCTTTTATGCCCTTACCTTGATCACCGTAGGGATTACGGCAGCAGTAGTGATGTCACTATTGTTGCCGGGAAAAGTGTATGAGTATATCACAACTGCAGCCGGGTTAATGCTGCTGTATAATTGGTCGTTTATCCTGCTGTCTTCTGGAAAGCTGCTAAAAGGCAATCGATTTAGCACGGTTAAACGTTGGATAGGATTGCTACTCATTGGGGTCGCGGTCACAGGTACTCTTTTTCATTCACTCAGCCGCCCAGGGTTATATATTAGTTTGTTGCTTGTCACTCTGATCGCCGTTTCTGATTGGATCGTGACACGTGTTCGAAAGAAACGTACCGTTGATACGGATAAGGAACCGAGTAAAGGGAATTTATTGTTAGAAATTCAGGGAATAATAGATTATTCAAAGGATCCGATAAAAATCATTCGGCCCAAAAAAAACAAAACTTAATGAAAAAACAATAGCCTAGCGGCTTGTACACCAAAATAAAGCCCAAAACCAACAAGCGAAAGGCCTGACAGCACGGAGATCGATTTTAAAACACCGGTTGTGAGGACTTTACGGAACATGCTTGAAGCGGCCGCCATAGATATATCCCAGAGCAAAATTCCAAGTACAATAGCTCCGCTATACATCAACAACTGCTGCATTGGATACTCCATGGCCGCTTTGGCCAAAATGGACCCGTATATCCCTAGCCAAAATAATATGGAAAGCGGATTGAATAAAGACATCAGTAAACCGGACCAATAAGACTTCGTTAAGGATGAATCATTGCTTCTCATACCGGGTTCAGAAATCACACCAGCATGTTTAATGCTCTCTATGCCCGTATACACCAGCACAAAGAAACCGAATAACCACAAGAATGCTTTAATAAAAGGGGATTCGAGCAGATGGATTACCCCAAAGTAAACGAGTAACATGAATATGATATCTGCACTTATGGCTCCAAGCCCTACCACCCAAGCATGCCAGAAGCCCTTACGAATTCCTTTGTCCAGTTGAGCAGCATTAATAGGACCAATAGGTGCGGATAGCGAAAGACCAAGAAAAATATATCCAATAAAAGTATTGATAGCATTCCCTCCTCTCTAATATTTGTGTGTAATACTAGCCTATTCAAAAAAACAATTTGTAGGACAACCAAAAAGGCCTCCGATTTATCGAAGGCCTTTTCAGGGTACAATCTTATTCAGACTCTGGTCTTTTTATCTGAAGTGGTGGAGGAATTAACCACCCTTTTTTCTTGCTCAAATTGAGAATTTTAACGCCTATCGCTGCTTTAGTTAGGTGATATTTTGCAAATAATGCACCGATATCTTCTCTGATAGAAAGACCCATAACCTGGCTACAAGCTACCAATCCTGTAGCAGTGTCAGCAGCAATTTTAGCAGCAATCTCGGGATCTGTGAATCGTGCACCTACAGGAATATCTTCAAGCTTGGCTTCGGGTCTATTTGGCATCGCTGGTACGGAAGCAACCCCGTTATCTGCCAGCAGCGTATCACACTCACTAACTTCAAGCTCGGCTTGATCAATTAATGCGCCTAATACTTTTTTTAGGTCATTATCGCCGGCATGATACAAGTAAGCTCGGTAGCACGAAAGGGCCCCCTTTGCTACCATCGAAGCTTGCCATACACTAAAGATCTCACCATAATGCATCGGTTCATCCTTGGGGTTGCCACCTAAAATTCCTGTCATAAGAAAGCTCCTTTATAATTAAATTTGAACGTATATAGCATGCCCATAAATGTTCAAATGTTGCGGTCGTCTGCTTCAAAAAATATGAGTTATCTCAAAGCTAAAAAAATTATGCAGAAACCTGCTCAGCTGAATAAAATGATATAATTAAGAAACGTGTTTAATGGCAGAAATGATCAGATTGTTGATCAACGAAGGAGAGAGAGAGTTGAAGAATAACATCATCGAATACTGTTTAAAAAAGAAAGGAGCGACTCAAGAGCATCCGTTTGGCCCCACTCCATTGGTCATCAAAGTTGCTGATAAAATGTTCGCACTTATTTTTGAGGAAACAGGGAAGCTTGTTCGCTTAAACCTAAAATGTGACCCAGTCATTGCGGAAAATCTTAGAGAGCAACATGAGAGCGTTCGACCGGGATTTCATATGAACAAAAAGCACTGGAATACAATCATGATTGATGGTTCCTTGCCAGAGTCGGATGTCTTTGACATGATTGACCACTCCTACGATATGGTTGTCAAAAAGCTTCCTAAAAGCCTCCGAGAATCTATGTTGGAAATGAACTAAATGAATAATCAAATGAAGGATCGTTTTGCCAACCAAAGTATACCCAAGCTTATTTTCTTATTGGCTATTCCTGCCGTTATAGCTCAGCTAATCAATGCCATGTACAGTGTAGTTGACCGGATGTTCCTCGGAAGAATGGAGGAGGGGGGAACGCTAGCCTTATCCGCTATAGGGATATCTTTTCCGATCCTTATGTTGATTTCAGCTTTTGCAGCTCTAATCGGAGCTGGTGGGGCGCCCCTAGCTTCCATTAAGATGGGCGAAGGAGAACATAAAAAAGCAGAAGAATTACTGGGAAGTTGTTTTACTATGCTGCTGTTGGTATCCGTAATCCTAACCGCTTTGTTTCTTATCTTTAAGTCGCCATTCTTAACGTTATTCGGAGCGAGTCACGATACATTGCCGCTGGCCAACGATTTTTTAAGCATTTACCTTCTAGGAACTGTGGCGGTGCTCATTTCTTTAGGATTGAATCCATTCATTGCAGCGCAAGGATACGCCAAAACAGCCATGCTCACGGTATGCATTGGAGCAGTTGTGAATATCGTCCTTGACGCCATTTTTATTTTCGAGATGAATATGGGAATTAAGGGTGCAGCGTTGGCAACTGTGATTGCCCAATTTATTTCGGCTATTTGGGTATTGGGGTTCTTAATCTCTAAACGGGCTCATCTGCGCTTACGTCTATCGAATATGCGCATTAAACCTAAAGAAGCGGCTAGTGTACTTGCATTGGGGCTTTCTCCGTTTATTATGATGTCGACCGAAAGTTTAATTCAAATTGTATTTAACACGTCCTTAGCTAAATTTGGAGGCGATATGTACGTTGCTGCCATGGGGATTATGGGCACGCTGATGCAAATCTTTGGGACGTTGTTATCTGGTTTTGCGCAAGGGGCACAGCCTATTATTAGCTATAATTATGGAGCTCGTGATTTCGCACGTGTAAAATCCGCCATTTTATATTGCAGTGTTTTTTGCGCAGCTTTCGGATTGTCGATGTGGGGCGTGGCCATTTTTGTTCCGAAGCTACCCATTATCATTTTTACCAATAATCCTGAGCTTGTGGCTCTGACGGCTAGATTAATGAAGATATTTTTCCTTGGCACTTGTATTTTTGGTATTCAATTAGCGTTTCAACAAGTATTTATTGCTTTGGGACAAGCCAGGGTTTCTATTTTTATCGCAATCTTGCGTAAGATTATCTTGCTTATTCCATTAGTCCTTTTGCTCCCGACATTTATTAGCCCGAAAACAGATGCAGTGATTATTGCTGAGCCTATTGCTGATTTTTGTGCGGCACTGACTTGCTGTGTTTTATTTGGACTCACGGTAAAGAAGCTTTTTAACGATAGGTCTGATAAAGCTGGAATGCTGTGAAGATGCCCGCAATGGCGAATAGAAGTCGGTATTCTGAGGATGAAACTAAAGATTAAGGTTCTTGCTAGCTTCGGCTAACAAGAACCTTTTTATTTGTGATGCACGAATTTATCCGTTAATCCACCTAAAATAATACTGTTTATACTAATTTATTCATACTGTTTCCAAATAATAGTATTGATAAAATGTAATCAAGAAACATTTTAAATACTAAGGGGAACTTTATGTAATGAGAACAAGATCCTTAACCTCCACTTGGACCAGCATTCGCTATGTCCTCTCCACATCGTGGATTAACAGTAGACGTTCCATTATTTATTACTCTACTGTAACGCTTCTTTTAGCTATGCAGCCCTTCCTTTTAATCCTATTCCCAAAATTTATTATAGTTGAACTGACGGGACAGCAAAGACCTCAACAGTTTATCTTCCTAATTTCACTGATGTTTTTATTACTGACCATCACTAGCTATTTTACAGGATATCTACAAAATTTGGGTTTAACTCAATTAATGAAAGTTGTATTTAAACAGATCCACGCGCACACTGCGCAAAATATGAATGTTGATTTCAAAAATACAGAAGATCCCGGTTATCTTAATCAGATGGAGCAGGCCAAGCGTTCCCTACAAAGTGTGCAGAATGGATTTCAGGGATTATTTCATACATTTTTTGCATGTCTGGCTGGATTTCTTGCTTTTGCGGGCTATATAACTGTAATTGGAGGATTAAATTCTGCTGTTATTGTTTTTCTAATTATAAGTATTGGGTGTTCTTACGTGTTTTCCCTACGTGCTAAACGTTATGAGTATGAACATGAACAACAGCTTTCAGAATTGGAGAGGAAGAGAAAGTATTATTCGGATATTATGCAAGACTTTACTTTTGGTAAGGAAATTCGGATTAATTCCTTTAACAATACATTGGTCTCCCTATACCATTCAAGTGTTCAAAATAGACAGGAAATTCAGTCCTCAATCAGCAGCTCTTATTTTCAGAGTGAAATATTAGATATTTTGATCCGGTTATTCCGTGAGGGGATTGTATATGGTTATTTGGCGTATCTTTACCTTCATCAGAGGATAACTATAGGTGATTTTGTGATGTACACAACTGCTGTCGCTGGATTTTCTGGCGTTCTTCAGGGATTTATGAAAGATTTAGCCCATCTGCGCACACAGAATTTATACATAGAGGAACTCCGTAACTTTTTAGAGATGCAGCAAGATAAGCAGGGGGAAGGAGCTATGCATGCACTCCCAACAGGCCCTTATTCGATAGAATTTAAAGAAGTTTCCTTTACATATCCTGGTACTAGCCAGCCTGTGTTTAATAAAATATCCTTCATCATCCCTCCGCATCAACGACTTGCTATTGTGGGTCATAATGGTGCTGGCAAGACAACGCTTATCAAATTGTTATGCAGGTTGTATGAACCCGATAGTGGAGAGATAACTCTGAATGGAATCAATATCAAACATTTTGCTAAAACGGATTACTGGAGATTATTTTCTACGGTATTTCAAGAAATTCGCGTACTCGCTTTCTCATTAGCAGAGAATATTTCTCTAAAAGAACATAGAGAGTCTGACGCGTTAAGAATTCATGACAGTCTTGAAAAAGCGGGACTAAGCGAAAAAGTCGCCTCATTGAAATCAGGTATTCTCACCCCAATGCAAAAGTTTTTGGATGATCAAGGCGTTGAGTTCTCTGGAGGGGAAAACCAAAGAATGATGTTGGCAAGGGCACTATATAAGAATGGAGAATTGATTATTTTGGATGAGCCGACTGCAGCAGTTGATGCAATTGCCGAATTCAACCTGTATACAAGATTTAATGAAATGATCGGAGAGAGAACAGCATTATATATTTCCCATCGTTTGTCCAGCACACGGTTCTGTGACCAGATATTGTATATGGAGCAAGGAGAGATTTCCGAAGGCGGTTCTCACAGCGAATTGATGGAACGCAGAGGAAAGTACAACCAAATGTATCAGATTCAAGCACAATATTATAAGGGAAGTGATACCTAGCTTATGAATCCATTCCCTGCTCTGAAAAAGGATTGGCATGTGACCCTTTACTTTTTGAAGCTGGTACATTCTATGTCAAAATCTTATGTTCCGTTAATGGTAGTTTCTTCACTATGTAGCGCAATCTTTCCGTTTATAAACATTATCCTTCCCAAATATTTGATTGATGAATTGATGGGAGCTGGCCGCGAAATGAATATTATCCTTTGGATAGGAATTTTGGTGGCAGGTAATGCTGTCTTGAGGTTACTTCAGAGTTATCTTACTAAACAAATTGAACTGTCCAATGTATTGGTCATGGATAATTTAGAGCTACATATTGGAAATCATATTATGAACCTGGATTATGAGAATTTAGAGAATCCCAAAGTGCTAGATCTTAAAGAACAGGCGCTTATTCCCATTAGGCAGCAGGATGTTATACGTAAAATGCTAGATAGTATGAAGATTTTGCTGCAAACAATGCTCTCCCTGTTGGGACTAACGGCCTTAATCTCTACGTTAAACATTGGAATCATCGTGCTGATTATTGGGATGATTGTACTTAATACCTTTATCTTTAAAAAGTCGCAACAAGCTCAATTCAATTTTCATAAATTATTAGCTCCTCTGAATCGGAAATTTGGTTATTATTCCAAACTGGCCGTTGATTTTTCCATGGCTAAAGATGTCCGTTTGTTTGGGATGGCTCCTTATTTGCTGAATAAAGTGGATGCATATCATAATGAAAGCGTTCGTGGTTTTGGAGGGCTTTACGAAAAAGTGGGGAGATATAAGGGACTGGCCAGTGCTAATCTTCAATTGCAAATGGTCATTATTTACGCCTACATGGTTGTAAAAGTAGTTACGGGGAAAATTCAAATTGGTGGTTTTGTTATGTATATCTCCGCCACCAATAGCTTTTCTACGCAAGTGTCTCTGGGAATGAATGCTTATGTTGATTTTCGCCAAATGTGTAAGTACATTGAGGTGTTTAGAGAATTTGAAAGTCTAAGTCCAACAATGAAAAGCGGAGAAGAACGTCTTGAAAAACTCATGAATGTTGAGATTGAATTTTGCAATGTGTCTTTTAAATATGCGGGAAACGAGAGCTATTCAATAAAAAATGTATCAATGACGATAAAAAATGGAGAGAAGTTAGCTATAGTAGGTCAAAATGGCGCAGGTAAAACGACTTTTATTAAACTGCTTTGCCGATTGTATGAACCTGATCAAGGAGAGATTCTTCTGAATGGAAGATCTATTCAAGATTATCGATACGATGAATATATGAAAATCTTAGGTGTTGTGTTTCAGGATTATAAGTTGTTTTCATTTTCTATCAAAGACAACTTATGCGCGAAGGATAGCGAAACATCGGATAAGGAAATGGAAGAAATGCTTAATCAAGTAGGATTGGAAGCAAAAATGAAAGGTTTGGACAAAGGACTAGATACACAGGTATTTAGAATCTTTGATGAAAAAGGCACAGACTTTTCGGGTGGTGAAAGTCAGAAGATTGCAATTGCTAGGGCTTTACTCAAAAAGCCACCTATTCTTATTTTGGACGAGCCTACAGCTGCGTTGGACCCTTATGCGGAGTTTGAGATGTACAACAACTTTAATCTTTTGGCAGCAAATCATACTGTTATTTATATCTCACATCGTTTATCTGCTTGTAAATTCTGCGATAAGATCGCACTTTTTAACAATGGTGAATTGCGCGAATACGGTCCACATGATCAATTGTTGAAAGATCAGCAGGAGTACAGCACGATGTGGAAAGCACAAGCGCAATATTATCAATAGGTTATTGATGATCGGAATCAGAAGCGGGTATTCTGAAAAGTATATTTCAAACAAAAGCCGGCAAGCTTCCCTTAGGAGCTTGCCGGCTTAGTTCGTGACTTACATATATTGAGACTGGGATACCTGATTATTTAGTTACTCTATTCTTATTAGCGAATTGCTGGTTTAGCTCGGAGTAGTTAAGTTCAGCAGTGTTGTTCAAGTTCATATCAGCGTTGGACAAGCTCTCCTGTAAGGAGATATATACAGCGAACATACCTGCCGCTCTGATCGCTTCTACCCCGGCGACTGCGTCTTCAACCCCGACGCAAAATTGCGGATCTACACCAAGTGCATCGGCGGCGGTCAGGAACACTTCCGGGTCTGGTTTGTTGCGAGCAAGCTTTGCTGCATCTACAATAACTCCGAAGTCTTTCTCCATACCTAGAAGGCGGATAACTGTAAAGGCATTTTTGCTAGCGGAGGCAATGCCAGTTTTCACTCCATGGTTCTTCAGCTCGGCGAGCAATTCAGAAATACCAGGCAGCACATCGGCAGGGGTTACCTGCTGAATGAGCTGCTGATAAAACTCATTTTTGCGGTTCGCCATCTCCTCCATCTCTTCGGGAGAGTAGGTGTGCGGAGTTGCCGCTTGTCCAAGTAGCAACTCCAGTGAGGCTATGCGCGATACACCTTTGAGGTTCTCATTGAACTCTCGGGTGAACGGGAGACCCAGCTCTTTCGCGATCATGCCCCAAGCCTGATAATGATATTCTGCGGTATCGGTAATAACGCCGTCTAGATCAAAGATTACGGCTTGAATTTGAGAGGTTGCATTCATTGTGTATCTCTCCTTATGAATTAGGCTTGCAACGCCTGAGTTACCGGCTTCTCGTTGCCCAGAGTTACCGATTGGCCGTAGAGCGTAAGTTCAAGGGCTTCACCCTCTAGCAATTCAAGCTCGACACCTTCCTCGCGAATGGTTACAGCAATGAGGCGGCCGCGGAAGGTGAGGCGGAAATTATATTTCTGCCAGCCCGTAGGTAGGGACGGAGCGAGCGACAGGCCATTTTCCTTGAGACGTGTTCCGGCAAAACCGTACACAATGGCCATCCACGTTCCACCCATATTGGCGAGATGTAATCCGTCTTTAGTGTTTCCGTGCGTATTGTCGAGATCGAGCCGCGCCGTCTCGATAAAATAGTTATACGCTTTGTCCTTATACCCGATCTTCGAGGCCATAATGCTGAATATGCAAGACGACAAAGAGGAATCATGGGTAGTGATTTGTTCATAATAATCGTACGATTTGCGAATAGTTTCTTGTGACTGCTCGTCTTCCAGTAAGTAATGAGCGAGTACAGTATCGGCTTGCTTGCAGACCTGATAACGGTACAGCGTTAGTGGGTGGTAATGCAGCAGCAACGGATGTTTCTCCGGTGGTGTATTGTCGAAATCCCAGACCGCTTTGCGTAAAAAAGTATCATCCTGCGGATTAATGCCCAGCTTCTCGTCGTAAGGAAGCAGCATGGCATTTGCCGCCTTCAGCCAGCTGTCTGCTTCTGGTCCGGTTACATGCAGGCGCACACACAAAGCTTGGAATCCAGCCTCGTCATATTCATGAAGTCGCGCAAAACTGCGTGCGGCCCATTTTAAATTATGTTTGGCCATTACATTGGTGTAATAGTTGTTGTTCACAAGACAAGTGTATTCGTCAGGTCCAGTCACTTCATCAATGTGAAACTTGCCTTCGTAGTAATGACCGATCTCCATCCAAAGCCGCGCTGTCTCAAATAGCACCTCGGCGCCGTATTGAAGCAAGAAGGCGTCATCTTCTTCCGCTAGATGGTATTGAATATAGCTGTAGGCTACATCGGCGCTGATATGATATTGAGCTGTGCCGGAGGGGAAGAAGGAGGAACATTCCGTACCTGAAATCGTCCGCCATGGGAACAATGCACCTTGGGCATGGCCCATCTCTTTAGCACGTTCTCTTGCCTCATCCAGCTTGGAATACCGGTACAATAGCAGCTGCCGGGCCAAGTCAGGGGAAGTCATTAGGAACACAGGGAACATATAAATTTCCGTGTCCCAGAAATAATGGCCTTCGTACCCTTCACCGGATAAGCCTTTGGCAGAGATGTTGCTATGCTCGTCGCGTCCGGCTGATTGTAGCAGCTGATAAAGGTTGAAACGTATACCCTCCTGAAGCGACAAGTCGTTCTCAATGACTACATCGGAACGCTTCCAGAAGTCAGCCAAATAATGCTCCTGCTGTTCCAGCATGTCTTCAAAGGAGAGGTGCTTCAATGATTCCTGTACCTGAATACCGGTATCTACAAGCATTTGTTCATGTCGTAGTGTATCGGTATAAACATTCCATTTGGTCAGCGATAGTGGCCGAGACAAGGAGGCGGTTGCCGTCACTGTAGCATCGGTTTCTCCAGCCTGAGGTTCAACCTGCCAGTCACCTTCCCATTCATGCCGGGTAACACAGGCGGTCCGCAGGGCCGAAGCCATTGTCTCGTTCTCCAGGCATACATATTCACCCCGTGCTTCGCATGCTACTACGCTCAGGCGTTTGGAATGTCCTGCAGCTACACGAGGGTCATTCGGGTTAGTATAGTTGCTAACATCGCCATTTACATGAGAGACAACCCGGATTGGACCGGTGAAATTGACAGGCTCAACAGTCAGATGAATGGCAAAAAGTTCACGGGTAGTGAAAGAAACGAGTCTGCGGAAATGCAGCTTGAGTTCTTTACCGGAGGGGGATTTCCAGTGGATCTTACGTTCCGAATATCCCTTATCCAGATGGAGGTTACGCTCATAGGCGAGGACACTCTCTTCTGTAAGCGCAAATGGCTCCATATCTTCGCCTATATAAATATTTATCCCTTGGGAATCTATAATATTAACCAATTTTTGCTGGGTACCTGGAAAGGCGAATAGCTTCTCCCCATAGGGAATCTCAATCACATCGTGAAAGGCGTTCAAATACGTTCCGCGGATACTGCGGATTTCTTTATCGGAATACCCTTCTTCAAAATTGCCACGCACGCCCAAATACCCGTTCCCCAGCGCAAAAATACTTTCCAAATTCAGTAGGGTATCTGCCGACAATCCCTGATTGGCAATGCTCCAGCTCATGCTTATGTTTCCTCCCTTAATGGTTATGAATTGAATTTTAAGTCCGAAAGGGCTAGAATTATACTAAATTATTTAGGATATTATCAAAATTTTTAGGTGAGGTTAACAATTATGGATCAACTTAAAGGACAACATAAACTGCCGGAATATTGGTCCACACGTTCTGTGGATCTGTCAGAGGGATTTGTCCATCCTCCGCTGGATTATGAACATGAGCTTTTGGAAGCTATCCGAATCGGTGACGAGAACCGGGCACTGGAAGCACTGCATAGAATCAACGCAATGGAAGCTGCTACACTAGCCCGATATCCGCTGCGCTCCAAGAAAAACGCTATGATTGCATCCTGCACCTTGTTTACACGTGCGATTATCCGGGGTGGTGTTGACCCTGAGACCGCTTTTCAGCTGAGTGATACGTTCATCCGTGCGGTGGAAGCTACGACGGAGCTAGAGGCACTTCATCGATATGAATATGAAATGGTCCTGCAATTCATTACAGTGATGCGCCAGCAGAAGGAGAACCTTCACTATTCACATATTGTCAATCTATCCGTATATTTTATACGCGAGCATCTGTTTCAAGATTTGAACCTTAGTCTGGTCTCCCGGCATGTTGGTGTGCATCCCAGTTATTTGTCCGACCGCTTCAAGCGCGAAACAGGTATGCCGCTCACGGAATTTATTAACCGGCGTAGAATTGAGGAATCGCAGTCCATCCTCATTCACACGAATCAGTCTATTTCCGAAATCGCTTTGATGTTTAAATTTTGCAGCCAAAGTTACTATACACAGTTATTTAAAAAATACACTGGCGTGACCCCCAAGCAGTTTCGTCGGGACGGTGGAGCAACTACGAAATGAGAGAAGTTGAATCATTAACGATCCCTAAAATTTGCTGTCCATGCTTCCCTGGTTGGGTAATGGATAGCTCTTTTTACGTTTCAGCTTCAATAGCCAAACTCGCCTTTGTCCGCTATAAATGAGATTATAAATCCACTAAATAAGTAAGAGAGATGATCAGATGGCCATTTATTTGGAATTCCCAAGACTAGATAAAGCCTTTCCGTACCGCTGTATTGAGAACGATGGCAGTATATTAACTACACTACATTGGCATAAGGAAATGGAAATTATCTGGATTGTTAAAGGGAAAGCTTGAAACCCCTAATTGGTTTACTTTTATTGATCATGAATGGGATGCACTACAAAAAGATTTCTTTGAAAAGCCTCTCGATGGTTTGTTAGTTGATCTAGTCTTGATATTTAGAAAAGGGAATCCCAATTACATCAATTTAGGCAGTCTATTCGGCATTGAAAAAACGAGAGTTGAAGACAAGAATAAGATTATCTACAGTGTTAATCAGGTGAACTGGAAGGAAAATGACATTACTAATGTTACAATGTTTCTTGATCCTGATAGCCATAAAATCACAGAGATTTATATATATACAAGTATTACCTCAAATGAATGAGCTCAAATGTAGATTAGAGGAGAGTTATTCTGATTTACTTGTTAACCCTGATAGCTTACTTCATTTCTATTCATGGCTTAAGCCATTAAAAAACAATGCCACAGCCATATTATTTGTTCGGTGTGATGTAGCATTTGACATACCGCTGCCCATATCAGAGTTGTTCACGTTATCGCTCACTGGGCGGAATATGCGGACTTGGAAAGGGACTGGCTACTCCAATAAGAAGCATCAAAGGCAAGTAGCAGGTTACAGCCGAGTTTACGATAAGAAGCGTCAACGGATGAAACGGTATGGACAGGTCACTCAGGGGGAGTTAACGAGGTTTGAAGTTGTTTATGTACCTGTTAGAGATTTTACCCATACAGGTGGCATGTCAGCTGTAAATGGGGAAAATAAAAAGTAAGGGGTGTCTATATGACAAAGATTATTAGTTCAAATGAAAAAATAACAGTGCAGGAAATAGAAGGTTTTGAGCGTACGCATAATATTAAACTTCCTGAATCATATAAAGAATTTTTAATTACTTTTAACGGGGGGCATCCTGAGCCAAATCTATTTAACATATCAGATGTTGGAGAGAGCGTGGTAAATGTTTTTTATGGATTGAAAATAAGCAAAAGTTATGATGAATTGTTGAATGCATACGAATCGTTAGAAGGATCAATTCCTGAAGGATTTTTATCTATAGGTGATGATTCAGGAGGAAATCAGATTTGCCTTGGGATTAGTGGTGAATATTATGGGAAATTGTATTTTTGGTTTCATGATATAGAAGATAATGATGAGGTAGATAATATGGTTTTTCTTTCTAATGAATTTGATGAGTTCATTAACAACTTATATGGAGATGAATAAATTTTTTGAAGATTCCATCTATGATTTCATCGATCCACACAGTTAACTTATGAGAAGCCATTACAATGCGAGTTAGACGACAGTATTGTTTGTGAACTTTTTTGCACAATGCATCAGTTGTGGTGGCTGTTTAATAAGACCCCACCCAGGCCGAATAAACCGATTTTTCAACCAATAACATACTTAACCTATGTAATACCACTACAATAATTTTTCCATCTCTTTTGTACGCACAGCAATGCTTTAATAATATAACCCAAATAACGCTTTAGCGTTACATATAACAGGTCGATTATGGTTAGATACCACCATGATTGGCCTGTTTTTGTTATCTTCGTTTTCTCACGGTTTTATCAAATTTACTCACAACTGTAGGATATCCTATCAATTTAGATGTGATAGTAGGATATGTATCGCAACTTTCATGATTAACAGTACGAAAACTATAGTAAGGGCGGTAATTCAAAGAACAACACTTTGTCTGCAACATAACTGACCATAGTAACGATGATTACTGTGACAAGAACAATCTGGTAACGACCAGTCAACATATACAGGTAAGTTAACTAATTAGAATTCCGAGCACTTAGCTGAACTCCCGAAATTCAAGCCATTTTTAAACGCACCAGAAGGTGTGTCTTTCAATGTAGGGAAGATCCCGATAGAGTTGGGAGGTTTATGAATGAGAAGTAAGCGTAACTTGATAATGCTGTTATTGTTTGCTTTGACGATTTATACATTCAGCCTGTGGTAATAAAAAAGTTGAGATATTGTCCATTGATGAAGTACGGGATTTAGCTCAGCAAGGCGAGGCGTTGTCGTGGATGGATTTTGAAGGTTATCTCTATGAAAACGTTGGTTCAGGTTGTACATCCGCAAATATGAAATCAATGCTGACTACCATTATTAGTTGGTGGCGGAAGTGTTGATGCAGCTCCTCTGTATATAAATCTTGTCAAAAGAAACGGAATGACAAGGGTGAGCAGAACCGTAATAACAAGGATTTTCCCGTTCCCACACTAGAAGAGACCTTAGTACGTCCCTCCACTTGAAAAAAAATTCCGTCCAGCTCATCGCCCTCATGCAAAATGATTTCATTCTGCTCGTAAACACGTATTTGGATTAAAGAATACATCAGGCAGCGTCATACGAGGTTGTCTGTTTACATTTGCTTAAACATATATGAGATTTGATACCGGCTAATAGTTCGAGTTAGCAGGGATTTCCTAGTTTATTCCACGGGTTAATACCTTCCAGAAGTATGAATTCTCTCCAATTTGGTAGAAATGGTCTGATACATAGGATCTACAATGGAATACTAGATACAAAAAAACTCGTAATTTTACTCCTGAGAAGTAAGATTAACAAAAAGAAATGAAAAATATAAAAAAAGTAAATGTGCCAAATGTAATAAATTAAATCAAAAAGGAAGTGCGGAGAGGTGACCTTAAAACTGGATCTATATACACTAGTAATTTTACTTTTATAAAAATGAAGGTAATTTATTGGGGATCTTTGAACCATTTTAGCAAAAAATGTTATGGAAAATATAAACTATTTAGTCGTCGAACCGATAATGCAGTATGTATCTCCTAAATTGGAAAATAATTTATTTTTTAATTAAAATTTACACTATTTATTCTTGTTAATCCAAAATTCCTATCCAGTGGTGATGAAAAAGATGAGTGCTCAAGAAATGCTAACTAATCAGGTACAAAGGACCCCTCGAATTAAACCAAATTACCCGGAAGGTGAATTGGTTTTGGAGGATCCTGCCCGGCCATCGGGAAAACCAATCTTTTCATGGTTGACGATTATAGTCCTCCCATCGGGATGTTAGTCATCTCCATATCTATGTCAACATTGACCAGGTCGTTTACCATGCTGATATCAACCATGGGTATGCTGTTCTACGGTCATGGTTTCAATTTTGAATTATAGATCCAGTGTGATAGCGGTAAGGATGAACTTAAGCCTGTGAGTTGGCCTGAGCGTCCCTATTACTACAAGCTTCAGAACGGCAATTTGCTGTATTTCACTTTGGATGACAATGCGCGGGTGTATGATACTAGCTCTAATGAATTCTATGAGGGGGAGTATACAAGCCTAGCGGCTGAG
The DNA here is from genome assembly GCF_976954365.1 of Paenibacillus sp. Marseille-Q9583. Lineage (NCBI taxonomy): Bacteria > Bacillati > Bacillota > Bacilli > Caryophanales > Paenibacillaceae > Paenibacillus > Paenibacillus sp. Marseille-Q9583. The sequence continues at coordinate 3,365 of NZ_CDRJTB010000024.1, read as the reverse complement.
ACCAATCTTAATCCTCTGACCTCTATAGAACTATTTCACGAAATCCGGCAGAGTACGATCACATCACTCGTTGAAAAAGACTTGGAAACAGTCATTAACAGACATTTGGAGCTGGTGAAACGAATGGGCTTGTCTTTCAGTTCACCCTTCCCCGCGGCTTGCAGGAGCAATCCATACAGGATGTAGGGATCATGGCTTTTATTCAAGGTTATCCGCTTCCTGGTGGAGAACTGCTGGATGCATATTCCTTAGGTAGTGGGGCAGTAATGCGACGAAAGGTTCTGGTAGGTACCCGGAATTCAGCTGGGCGACATATTGCTTACGGAGAAAGCTGTGTACCCTCGGGGGTTACTGTTATAGAAAGTCTGTTCGATCCAGAGGAGGCCGCGCGAAAAGGGTATTTTATTGAGGATTGTGCGGTTAGGTAAATCTAGATCTATTAATACATATTCGCAACGAGAGGAAGTTTTATATGAATAATCTATTAAAACTAAATAAAAAAGCAGCTCCGGTCTTCTTACTGCTCGCTGTGAGCTTGGCTTCATCCTCAACTTCAGCGGCTAAGGCTGATTCTATTCAGTTCAGTGACATTCCGGCGAAGCATTGGGCGAAATCAGGAATTGATACGGCGGTGAAAAAAGGGTATGTAGTGGGATATCCGGGAGGGCTGTTTATGCCTAACGCTAACGTGACCCGTGCTGAATTTATCAAAATGATCGTGACAGCGACTGGGCAAAGCGTGGAGGAGACCGCAGGCAAATGGTATGAAAGTTACGTTAATGCTGCGGAAGTGGCGAAGTTTTACGTGAGCAGTGATTTTGCTAATTCGGAGCTGGAATGGAACAAAACAATAACCCGTCAAGAGATGGCGCGTATCGCTGCCCGGGCAACCGGATTAGAGTCAAAGGAAGATGACAAGTGGATGTATCTGGCTACGAAGTCGGGCTTAATCTCTGGACTTGGTGCAGGTAAGCTTGGAGAAAAGGAAAATACAACTAGAGCGCAATCTGTAGCTACCGTAGAGCGTGTATTAACAGTAAAAGGCGGAGGGAAGCTGCCGACAGATAAGTATGCGATTAGTAGCGCAGAAATAGCCTGGCATAAGACGAAAATTTTTACGGTGATGCCGGAGATTGTTGGATATCGTGGTAAAGATTGGTCGCGATATGCCAGCATTGAAGATCAATGGAGAGAAGATAAGTTAACCCTAACCTCCAAAGACAATAAATACGTGGCGACCCTACATGAGCTTATTGCGATTGACTTAGAGGATCCGAATGATCCTAATTTAAAACAAATTGCTCCATTGAGCACACTTAAATGGGGGGTTGGAGACTATGGGAATCCTGGACACCCCGTATCGAATTATAAAAAAGCATATCTCCTCTATTGGAAGTCAACGGAAAAAAATGATGCACCGGATCGTTATTTCAGTGATGGATATGCGCAGGTAGAATTACTAGGAGTAGGCTTACCCAGTCCTAAGCAAAAAGAGGGTGTATTAACGATGAGTGAATCTGTTTCTCAAACGAAAAGGGGAGATGTTCCTTATTCTATTGTTCCTAAAGTTACAAAAGATAAGTTGATAAGTTCAATAGCAGTAAGTATTTCTACGCCGAATTCTGGATATTTTTATTCCGATGTATATGTTTTAAATGTATATCCTCATAGTGAACAATAGTGAAGATGTTGATGAGGTGGATCAAAGTAACCAGTATATTAGTGGTATTAGTCTTGACGCTTATCACATTGAAGTCACAAACAGGAAGAGCCGCACAAGTAGATGAACACATCTGGAAGACAATAGATTTGTCTAATAAATAGAATTACCTAAAAATACATATTCGCAACGAGAGGAAGATTTATATGAATACTCTATTAAAACTAAGTAAAAAAGCAGCCCCGGTCTTCTTACTGCTCGCTGTGAGCTTGGCTTCATCCTCAACTTCAGCAGTTAAGGCGGACCCTATTCAATTTAGTGACGTTCCTGCGAAGCATTGGGCGAAATCAGGAATAGATATAGCTGTAAAAAAAGGGTATATAGTGGGATATCCGGGAGGGCTGTTTATGCCTAACGCCAACGTGACCCGTGCGGAATTCATCAAAATGATTGTGACAGCGACTGGGCAAAACATAGAGGAAACCGCAGGCAAATGGTATGAAGGTTACGTCAATGCTGCGGAACAGGCGAAGTTGTACATGGCCAGTGATTTTGCCAATTCAGAGCTGGAATGGAACAAAAAGATAACCCGTCAAGAGATGGCACGTATTGCTGCCCGGGCAACCGGCTTAGAGTCAAAGGAAGATGACAAGTGGATGTATCTGGCTACGAAGTCGGGCTTAATCTCTGGACTTGGTGCAGGTAAGCTAGGAGAAAAGGAAAACACAACAAGAGCGCAATCTGTAGCTACCGTAGAGCGTGTATTAACGATAAAAGGCGGAGAGAAGCTGCCGACAGATAAGTATGCGATTAGCAGTGCAGAATTGGCTTGGCATAAGACGAATATTTTTACGGTGATGCCGGAGATTGTTGGATATCGTGGTGAAAAGTGGTCGCGCTATGAAAGCATAGAAGATCAATGGGAAGAAGATAAGTTAACCTTAACCTCCAAAGACAATAAATACGTGGCGACCCTGCATGAACTAATTGCTATTGATTTAGAAGATCCGAATGATCCTAATTTAAAACAAATACCTCCTTTAAGCACACTTAAATGGAGCTATGGAGAATATGGGAATCCTGGACACCCCGTATCGAACTATAAAAAAGCATATCTCCTCTATTGGAAGTCAACGGAGAAAAATGATGCACCGGATCGTTATTTCGGTGATGGATTTGCACAGATAGAATTAATAGGAGTAGGATTACCCAATCCTAAGCAAGAAGAGGGTGTATTAACGATGACCGCACCAGTTTTTCAAAAGAAACGAGATGATTCTCCTTTTAAGATTATTCCTAAAGTTACGAAAGATAAGCTGAGTGAATCGGTAAATGTATGGATAGCTACACCGACTTCTGGATATTTTCGTTCCTTTTCAGATATTTTAATTGTAAATCCTCATAGTGAACAATAGTGAAGAGGATGTTGATGATTGCGCTGTCAAGTAGGTCTGGATTTATAAATATATATTAGCGACGAGAGAAAGTTTTATATGAATAATCTATTAAAACTAGTGAAAAAGCAGTTCCTTTCTTCTTAATACTCGCTGTGTTCTTAGTTTCATCCTCAACTTCAGCTGTTAAGGCTGACGCCGTTCAATTTAGTGACGTTGCGGCGAATCATTGGGCGAAAACAGGAATTGATAGACGGTGAATAAAGGGTAGGTAGTGGGATATCTGGGAGAATGAAATTAAAGAATACGCC